>JAOUMF010000310.1 GCA_029881615.1 Alphaproteobacteria bacterium
TATGGCTTATATAACGCTCATTTAGGAATTCGCCATGCCGCGTAGTAGAGCCCGGACTTATTCCCGTTACAGCCTTGAGGCTGCAGCGCTGCTAGGTCAATCGATCCGGCTGGGCCGGCGGGAACAGCGCGTGACCGCACAGGACCTTGCGGACCGGGCGGGCATAACCCGCACCACGCTGCGGAAAATCGAAAATGGCGATATGACGAGCGAAATCGGCCTGGCCTTCGAAGTCGCGACCCTGGTCGGCGTGAAGCTGTTCGATGCGGAGACCGGGTCTATCGCCGCGCGGCGGGAAAGGATCGACGACCGCATCGCCCTGCTGCCCAAGACCGTTCGCAAGACTACCGGGAAATTCGACGATGACTTCTGACGGCGAGGCCTTCACCTGGATATGGCTGCCCGGCGAAACGGAACCCGTCGTTGCCGGAAAACTGACGGCGCAAGGCGAGACCCTGATGTTTAACTACGGTCGCAGCTATCTGGCGCGCGAGAATGCGATCGCCATTTACCAGCCGGAATTACCGCTGAGGCCCGGCATTCAGCATCCGCTGGCCGGGCTAACGATGCCGGGCTGCATCCGCGACGCCTCGCCGGACGCATGGGGACGGCGGGTTATCGTCAACAGGAAGCTGGGGGCTAGAGGCGTCGGCATCGATGCGGCCCGGCTGGACGAGTTGACCTATTTACTGGAGTCCGGATCGGATCGGACCGGCGCGCTGGACTTCCAACGCTCGCCCACGGAGTACGAACCTCGCCTGGCCGGAAACGCAACGCTGGAGGCGTTGCTGGAGTCGGTGGAGCGCGTCGAGAAGGGCCTTCCGCTGTCGCCGGACATCGATCAGGCGCTCAATCACGGAACGTCCATCGGCGGCGCCCGCCCCAAGGCGCTGATCGAGGATGGCGGCCGGAAATATGTCGCCAAATTCTCGTCTACGTCTGACTTGTACAATGTGGTGAAGGGGGAATTTATCGCCATGCGTCTGGCGAGTCTGTGCGGGCTCGACACCGCCCCGGTTTCACTAACCAGAGCCGCGGGCAGGGACGTGCTGCTGATCGAACGCTTCGACAGGGAAGCCCGCGACAAGGGCTGGGGGCGCAAATGCATGGTTTCCGCCCTGACCCTGCTGGGGCTGGACGAAATGATGGCGCGTTATGCCAGCTATCAGGACCTGGCGGAAATCATCCGCCACAGGTTTACGGATGCGTCGTCCACGCTCAGCGAGCTGTTCGGGCGGATCGTTTTCAATATTCTAACCGGCAACACCGACGACCACGCCCGCAATCATGCGGCATTTTGGGACGGCAGGATGTTATCACTGACGCCGGCCTACGACGTCTGCCCACAGGGCCGGGCCGGCAACGAAGCCTCACAAGCCATGCTGATTCATGGCAATGACCGCATGAGCAGGCTGTCGACCTGTCTGGATGCCGCCCATGTTTTCCTGTTGTCGGAGAAAAACGCCCGGGCCGTTGTCGAACATCAGCTCGGCAGTATCGGCGCATATTGGGGGCAGGTCTGCGACGAAGCCGGACTCCACGAAATCGACAGAAGACTGCTATGGGGCCGCCAGTTCCTGAACCCGTTCGCATTCGACGGCCTTGAGGGCGAAAGGGCGTTCCTGAAGGATATGCCCCGGCGTTAGCCCGGATTTCCATCCCCCGCTTTGCCCCCGCCCCGGTCTCGGCTATGCTGCGTCAAACGGGAGGCTGCGACGCATAATGAGCGATCCGGGCTGGATACGGGAAGCGGAAACGGGTGGACGGCAAGTCTTGTCGGCCGGTGGGGACTGGACCGTGACCGGGGCCGGAGCGCTGGAGGCGGCGGTCAAGTCACTGAAGCCCAAGGACGAGCCTGACGTCGCCCTCGATCTTTCCGATATTTCCGCGCTGGATACGGCCGGGGTCTGGCTATTGCGCCAAGCGGCGCGGCGCTATGAGGAGGCCGGCGCCAGCGTTGCCTGGGAGGGCGTCGCCGAGCGCTTCCGCCCGCTGTTCGATCTGGTCGCCGAGAACGAAGGCCACAAGCCGGAACGCCCGCCCCATGCCAACGCGCTGATTGCCGCCATTGCGCGGTTGGGCAAGACCACCGTCGAAGGTTGGCATGAGGCGGTGGCGCTGACCGCCTTTATCGGGCTGGCGACCATTACCGGCCTTCGCGCCTGTCTGCGGCCACGCCGCTTCCGCCTTGTTTCGCTGACCAACCAGATCGAGCAAACCGGGTTGAACGCGATGCCCATTGTTGGATTGATGGCCTTCCTGATCGGCATCGTGCTGGCCTATCAGGGGGCGATCCAGCTGCGCAAGTTCGGGGCCGAAATCTACACCATCGACATGCTGGCAATCACCATTCCGCGTGAGATCGGCGTATTGCTGACGGCGATCATGGTGGCCGGCCGCTCGGGTTCGGCCTTTACCGCGCAGATCGGCACCATGAAGGTGAACGAGGAAATCGCCGCGATGCAGGCGCTGGGCCTCGACCCGATGGAAATTCTGGTGCTGCCGCGCGTCAACGCGCTGATGATCGCCCTGCCGATCCTGACGCTGTTTTCGATATTCATCGGCATGGTCGGCGGCGCGGCCATGGCAATCGTCAGCCTGGACATGGCGGCGGTGCAGTTCCTCAACCGGCTGCAAGAGGCAATGACGATCAAGCATTTCATGGTCGGCATGGTGAAGGCGCCAGTCTTCGCCTATCTGATCGCCGTGGTCGGCTGTTACCAGGGTTTGCGGGTTTCCGGCGGGGCCGAGGGCGTGGGCCGGCTGACGACGCGCGCCGTAGTGCTGTCGATCTTCCTGGTGATCGTCGCCGACGCGGTGTTTTCCATCATGTTCGCCGCAATGGATATCTAGGCATGACCATTGAACCCGTCATCCAGATACGCGGATTGATCAACCGGTTCGGCAGGCAGGTTGTGCATGACGGGGTGGACCTTGACGTGATGCGCGGCGAGGTTCTGGCGCTGGTCGGCGGGTCGGGCACGGGCAAGTCTGTTTTGATGCGCACCATCCTGGGGCTGAACCGGCCGCATGCGGGAACCATCGAGCTGCTGGGCGCCGACGTGGCGCGCATGGATGCGAATGCCCGCGCCGCCACCCAGACGCGCTGCGGCGTGCTGTTCCAGGACGGGGCGCTATTTTCATCGCTGTCGGTGACCGAGAACGTGCAGGCGCCGATGCGCGAACATCTGCGGTTGAACCAGGGGTTGATGGACGAGTTGGCGGCGCTGAAGATTTCCATGGTGGGGCTGCCGCCGGACGCCGGGCCAAAACGGCCGGGCGAACTGTCGGGCGGCATGCGCAAGCGCGCGGGGCTGGCCCGTGCCCTGGCACTGGACCCCGAGATCGTCTTCCTTGACGAGCCGACGGCGGGACTGGACCCGATCGGCGCGGCCGGTTTCGATTCGCTGATCGGCGATTTGCAGCGGAGCCTGGGGCTGACGGTGGTGATGGTGACCCATGACCTGGACAGCTTGATCGCGATTTGCGACCGCATCGCGGTACTGGTGGACAAAAAGGTTCGCGTGGGCACAATGGCCGAGCATATGGAAGACACGCATCCCTGGATCCGGGAATATTTCCACGGACCGCGGGCACGCGCCGCCTTTGGGGCGGCCGACAGAGGCAAAGGATAAGGCATGGAAACACGCGCCAGCTATCTGATTGTCGGTCTGTTCGTCATTGCCGGAATGATCGGGCTGGTATTCGCCGCCATGTGGATTACCGGCACCCGCACCGACGAGGCGGTGGCGCTGTACGACATCTATTTCGACGGCAACGTGTCGGGGCTGAAGCCCGGCAACGTCGTGCAGTATCGCGGCATCCCGGTGGGCGGTGTCGTCGACATGCGCATCGATCCGGATAATGTGGAACGCGTACTGGTCACCATAGAGGTCGACGCGGACACCCCGATCCGCGAGGATACCGAGGCGACGCTGGCCCTGCAGGGCATCACCGGGCTGTCCTATATCCAGCTTACCGGCGGCACCCAGGCGGCGGCGGAGTTGAAGGCGGCGACCGGCCAGCGGCGACCGGTCATCAAGTCGCGCCCGTCGGAACTGGCGGCCATCTTCGAGGCCGCGCCGGAGTTGCTGAACCGCGCCATCGGCGTCATCGCACAGCTGGAAAAACTGTTGGGACCGGAAAATCAGGGGCAT
>JAOUMF010000345.1 GCA_029881615.1 Alphaproteobacteria bacterium
GACCTTGCGGCGCCTGCGCGATCTGGGCAATACGGTCGTCGTGGTCGAACATGACGAGGACGCCATCCGTTGCGCCGACTACCTGGTGGATATCGGGCCAGGCGCCGGCATTCATGGCGGCGAGGTAGTGGCCGCCGGGCGACCCGAGGAAGTGCTGGCCTGCGCCGACAGCGTGACCGCGCAATATCTTACCGGACGCCGGGTAATACCGGTGCCCGCCACTCGACGTTCCGCCAGGAACAACCGTTTTCTCAAGATCAAGGGCGCACGCGCCAACAACCTCCATAACCTGGACGTGGAACTCCCGCTGGGGACCTTTACCTGCGTCACCGGCGTATCGGGCGGCGGCAAGTCCACCCTGATCATCGAGACGCTGTACAAGGCACTGGCGAAGCGTCTGAACAACGCCCGCGCCCAACCGGGCGCGCATGATTCGATCAAGGGCGCGGAATATCTCGACAAGATCATCGATATCGACCAGTCGCCGATCGGCCGCACCCCGCGTTCCAACCCGGCAACCTATACCGGCGCCTTTACGCCGATCCGGGAATGGTTCGCCGGATTGCCCGAAGCCAAGGCACGCGGCTATGCCCCCGGGCGCTTCTCGTTCAACGTCAAGGGCGGACGGTGCGAGGCTTGTCAGGGCGACGGCATGATCAAGATCGAAATGCATTTTCTGCCCGATGTTTATGTCCAGTGCGATCAGTGCAAGGGCAAACGCTATAACCGTGAAACGCTGGAAATCACCTTCAAGGACAAATCGATATCCGATGTTCTTGATATGACGGTCGAGGAAGGCGCCGAGTTTTTCAAGGCCATGCCGGCGATTCGCGAAAAGCTGCAAACCCTGGATCAGGTGGGGCTGGGCTACATTCATGTGGGGCAGCAGGCGACGACATTGTCTGGCGGCGAGGCGCAGCGCATCAAGCTGGCCAAGGAACTTTCCAAACGGGCCACCGGCCGTACCCTCTATATCCTCGACGAGCCGACTACCGGGCTGCATTTCGCCGACATCGAAAAGCTGCTGGAAGTGCTGCATGCGCTGGTCGAACAGGGCAACACGGTGGTGGTGATCGAACATAACCTGGAAGTCATCAAGACCGCCGACCATATTGTCGACCTCGGTCCCGAGGGCGGCGATGGCGGCGGCAAGATCGTGGCCATGGGCACACCGGAAGAGGTCGCGCGCGTGGCAGAAAGCTATACCGGGCAGTTTCTTGCTCCCTATCTGGAACGCCACGCGGCGGCCAAGAAAAAGAGCGCCTGATCCTTGTCGTGCACCCCGCCCGCCGCCCTCATCGTGGCGGGCGGGGAAAATCCGGCACCGGTCCATTGACCGCGCCCGCTTGCGCTTCTATCTGTTGCCCATGACCAACAACATCAAACCAGTACATATCGTCGGCGGTGGTTTGGCCGGCTCGGAAGCCTCGTGGCAGCTTGCGCGCGCCGGGGTGCCTGTCATCCTGCACGAGATGCGCCCGGTGCGCGAGACCGATGCCCACCACACCGACGGGCTGGCGGAACTCGTCTGTTCCAACTCGTTTCGTTCCGACGACGTGGAATTCAACGCGGTCGGGCTGTTGCATGAGGAAATGCGCCGCTGTGACTCGCTGATCATGGCGACTGCCGGGCGGCACAGCGTACCGGCCGGCGGCGCGTTGGCCGTGGACCGCGACGAGTTCAGCCAGGCGGTAACGGCGACACTGGAAGCCGAGCCGCTGATTGAAATCCGGCGCGAGGAGATCGCGGGCCTGCCGCCCGAGGATTGGGACTCGGTGATCGTCGCCACCGGCCCCCTCACCTCTCCCGCACTGTCGAAGGCGGTCCTGGAACTGTCGGGCGAGGAATCGCTCGCCTTCTTCGACGCCATTGCGCCGATCGTTCACAAGGACAGCATCGATTTCTCGAAGGCCTGGTACCAGTCGCGCTATGACAAGGGCGATGGCAAGGATTACATCAACTGCGCCATGGACCAGGCACAATACGAAGCCTTCATCGACGCCTTGCTGGACAGCGAAAAGACCGAATTCAGGGAATGGGAAAAGGATACCCCCTATTTCGAGGCCTGTCTGCCAATCGAGGTAATGGCCGAGCGCGGGCGCGAGACCTTGCGTTTCGGGCCCATGAAGCCGGTGGGATTGACCAACCCCCATACCGGCGGACGCGCCCATGCCGTGGTTCAGCTACGCCAGGATAACGCGCTGGGCACGCTCTACAACATCGTCGGCTTCCAGACCAAAATGAAATACGGCGCCCAGACCAGGGTGTTCCAGATGATCCCGGGCCTGGAAAATGCCGAGTTCGCGCGCCTGGGCGGCATTCACCGCAATACGTTCCTCAACAGCCCACGACTGCTGGACGGCGTCATGCGGCTGAAGGCCGATCCGCGCATGCGGTTCGCGGGTCAGGTCACCGGTGTTGAAGGTTACGTGGAATCAGCCGCGATGGGTTTGGTTGCGGGGCGTTTCGCGGCGGCGGAACGTCTTGGCGAGCCGATTGTTCCGCCTCCGCCGACCACCGCGCTGGGCGCATTGCTGGCCCATATCACGGGCGGCGCCGAGGCCGCGACATTCCAGCCGATGAATGTGAATTTCGGTCTGTTCCCGCCGGTCGCGCCGCCGGAAGGCAAGCGCAAGATCAAAGGCCGCGATCGGAAAAAGGCGATGAGTGATCGCGCGCTGGCCGACCTTGGGGAATGGCTGGGCGAAGCCCGCGCGGCGGCTGAATAACACAGCCGCCAGCGCGTTTTATCATTAGTTGCGGGGTTTTCTCATCCACTGGCCGTTGGGGCTCTTTCGCCAGTTATCCGGCGCAAATTCGGGATAGGCGAGCAGAATCGGGTGCATTATGTCCTGATGCAGGTACCCGGTAACGAATTCGGCTGTCGTCTGGTAACTCTCAAGATCATCTTCGGCGCCATGATCGCGATAGAAATGCGATATGGTATCCAGCCGCGACTGTATTTCCTGCACTAGTTCGACGACCTGAGCCGCCGCGTCTTTCGTTAACATCTGCAAACTCCCTTATTGCCGGTCAATATGCGGCCCTGTGATTTGCGCATATTGCCTCTGTATAGGTTAAAAATTTAATATCACTGGCCGTAGAAATCAGATGCGCCCGGTGATGGCCGGAAGCATCAGACGCCAGGCCCTGAATGCCAGCGGGCGAATATTATTTCCGTTGAATGGATCATGGCCGGTCTTCGCCAATCGTTTCAGGTAAGCCCGTGCCAGGACTGACGAGGATAACGCGGGCATTGCCGATCCGGATTTTGTCACATTATATTTATTTATGTAATTCAAAGATTTTATAGATATTTCCTCAACCACATTACAAACTTCTCTGGATGGCTTCAGGCTTTGCAAGGCTGCTTGCGAGAGCCCGTGTTTGTCCATCAGATCGCGCGGCAATGGCAAGCGGCCAACCTGCAATAAGTGGCCTAGCCCCCTCACCGTTCCCGCCAGCGCCCAGGCAGTGCCGATGCCGGCGGCGGCCTGTTCCAGCTTTTGGTCCCGCACGCCGAGGATTTGCAACGCCAGCAGGTTCAGGGCGCCCGATGTCGCGTCGGCATAGGTCACAAGATGCTCCACGGTCTCCGGCGGCGTGGATTCGAAATCGGCCTCGCGCGCATCGATGATACGGTCGAACAGATGGCGCGACAGATTGTGTCGTTCGATCGCCGCGCCAAGCGGTAGAACGATCTGATGTCGCCGTGCCCCGCCCGCGTAACATTCAGCGATGGCGTCGCGCCACCATTGCAGGCGAATGCGCCCAAGCATGGGTTCGGAAGCCGCCTCGCGGCTACGCGCCAGTTCCAGATTGAAGGCGTATAAAGCCAGAAGATCGCCGCGCAGGGCTGAC
>JAOUMF010000311.1 GCA_029881615.1 Alphaproteobacteria bacterium
GATGTATATCCTGGGCGAGAATCCCGCGATGTCGGATCCCGACCAGACCCATGCTCGCCAGGCGCTGGCCGCGCTGGAACATCTGGTGGTACAGGACATCTTCATGACCGAGACCGCCTGGCATGCAGACGTAGTCCTGCCGGCTGCGGCGCACGCGGAAAAGACCGGCACCTACACCAACACCAACCGCCAGGTTCAGATGGCCCGCGCCGCCGTTTCGCCCCCGGGCGAGGCGCGGCCCGACTGGGAAATCACCCGCGACATCGCCCGTGGCATGGGGCTTGACTGGCCTTACAACCACCCCAGCGATGTCTTCGCCGAAATGAAGCATGTGATGCGTTCGCTGAACAACATCACCTGGGAACGGCTGGAAGCCGAAGAGGTCGTCACCTACCCCTGCGATGCGCCGGACAAGCCGGGCAACGAGATCATGTTCGCAGAGGGCTTCCCCACGGCCAGCGGCCGGGCGCGCATCGTGCCCGCCGAACTGGTGGAACCCGATGAAATGCCCGACGACGACTACCCGATGATCCTGACCACCGGCCGCATGCTGGAACATTGGCATACCGGTTCCATGACCCGGCGCGCCAGCGTGCTGGACGCGCTGGAGCCGGAAGCGGTGGTCTCGGTCTCGCCCAGGGACGTTACCCGCCTGGGCCTGACCCCGGGTGACTGGGTCCGCGTCGGCACGCGGCGCGGCGCCATCTCGCTGAAGGTTCGCCAGGACGGGGCGGTGCCCGAAGGGGCGCTGTTCATCCCCTTCTGCTTCGCCGAGGCCCCGGCCAACTTTCTGACCAACCCGCAGCTGGACCCGTTTGGAAAGATTCCCGAGTTCAAATTCTGCGCGGCGCGAATCGAGCCTACGGTCGAACCAGCCGCGGCGGAATAATATCGGCGCGTCAGTCGGCTGCCGGCCCGAAAGCCGGCAGCCGAGTCCCGACTCGCGGAACAATCCCATGCACAGACGTTTTCCGCGGTTTTTGCGGTAGGATCACGGGAAACACCGCCCAACCCGAAGGATGGAATTCAAATGCGGCGACAGGGAGACATAACCGGCGTTCAGGCGCCGTCGAAGACCGGGCGCAGGAAGTTTCGCTCATAGCTGAGAATGCATTTATTGGCTTCGGCATAGGCGAAAGCGGCCTTGCAATCCGAATCCTCGAAGCTCTTCCGTCGATATTCCTCGTAAGCCGCCAGCGACTCGAAGCTGAAAAACGCATAGGCGATGTTATTGGCCCCCTCGCTCGGCAACAGATAGCCGTGGTGGCGCCCACCGAATTTTTCCACCAGCGTGATCCAGAGTCTTCCGTAATGCTCGAACTCCGCCAGCTTGGCGGGATCGATAACGTATTTCAAAAAGCAGGTGACCATCTTTGCCTCTCCGTCGAATCGGTTACATGACAGAAGACAGCCTAGCGGGCGCGCTATTTTTTGGCACGTCCCATGCGTTAATCCCGCAGCGGCAAATTCGCGGGACGATTCACCGTGGCAATTGTCCGATTTGAATGATGTATGAAGCTGTTGTCCGGCACTTGGTGCCGGACGCCCGGATCGCCGACCGTCTGGCCAGGCGCATCTTTCGGGTCGATCCGTTCGGCAACACCCCGGAATTCAAAATCCACGCACCGCGCATTCGGCCCCTGGCGGAGCCGGCGGCGGCGGCGAGGTAAGGCGGCCTCTGTGGAGGGCCGGGCCGCTAAACGATGCGCTCCACCCTCGCCGCCGTGCGTTTATAGGCCGGGGTTTGCGAAGCCCGATCCAGCGGACCGCCCGTCAGCCTGTTCGCGGGCGCTTCGCCGAAATGGAACGGATAGAAGATCACCCCTTCCGGCGAGCGGTCGGTCACGAAGACCTTGACCTCGACCTCGCCATGCTTGGTTACGATGCGTCCCATGCAGCCGTCCTCCAGCCCATAGCGGCGCGCGTCCTCGGGATGAACCTCGACCTCGCCCTGGGGCCGCATGTGATCAAGACCGCGCGAGCGCCGCGACATGGTGCCCGTGTGGTAATGCTCGAGCAGCCTGCCTGAATTGAGGTTCAGTGGATAGAGGTCGTCCGGCGTATCCTCGCCCGCATCGTCCTGGTTGACGATATGCAGGAAGGCCTTGCCCGACGGCGTGGGGAAGCTCTCGTCATATAGATAGCGGGTGCCCGGGTGCTCGGTATCGAGACAGGGCCATTGCAGGCCGCTGCCGCCCAGCCGCTCATGACGGATACCGGCATAGGATGGCACCAGGGAGGCAAGCTCCACCATGATCTCGGCGGTACCCGAATAGCGCATCGGATAGCCCATGGCGGTCGACAGGTCACAGATGATTTCCCAATCGGAGCGGGCCTCGCCGGGCGGCTCGACCGCCTTGCGGATAAGCTGCACGCGCCGTTCGGTATTGGTGAATGTGCCGTCCTTTTCGGCGAAGCTGGCCGCGGGCAATACCACGTCGGCCAGTTCCGCGGTCTCGGACATGAAGAGATCCTGCACGACCAGGAACTCCAGCTTCTTCAGGCCGCGTTCGACCTCGTTGATGTCGGGGCTGGAGCCCATCGGGTTCTCGCCCATGACGTACATGGCCTTGACCTTGCCCTCGCAGGCGGCTTCCTCCATCTCGACCAGAGTCAGATATTCGTCCGCGGGCATCGGCACACCCCATGCCTTCTCGAATTTGGCACGGTGCTCAGGGCTCTTGATGTCGTGATAGCCAGGCAGGCTGTTGTGCTGGCCCTGCATGTCGGATGCGCCCTGCACGTTGGACTGGCCGCGCAGCGGGATAAACCCGGTGCCCGGACGGCCCACATGCCCCGTGATCAGCGACAGGTTGGTCATGGCGAGCGAGCCGTCGACGCCAGTCACATGCTGGGTGATGCCCATGCCCCACATCAGCATGCCGCGTGATGCCTGGGCATACATCAGGGCGGCTTCGCGCAGCCGGTCCTGCGGCACGCCGGAAACCTCTTCCACATATTCGGGCGTATAACGTTCCAGATTCTGGACGAAGGCATCGATATTTTCGGTCCGCGCCTCGATGAATTCCTTGTTGGCCAACCCCTCCTTCCAGATGATGCGTGCCATGCCGTTGAGGACGGCGACGTTGGTGCCGCTTTTCGGCCTCAGCCATACGTCGGCATGGTCGACCAGTTCGATGCGCCGCGGATCGATGACGATCAACTTCGCGCCGCTCTCGTATTTGGCCTTGAACATCTGGCTCGAAATGACCGGATGCGTCACCGTGGTGTTCGACCCGCACACTACAAAAGCCGTCGCCAGCCTGACATCGGGGCTAGAGGCGGATGGCGCGCTGGAGCCCACCGCCTTCTTCAGCGCAACCGCCGAGGCCATATGGCAGAGCCGTGCGCAGTGGTCGATATTGTTGGTGCCGAAGGCACAGCGGATCATTTTCTGGAAAACATAATTTTCCTCGTTCGTGGTCCGCGCAGAAGTAAGACCGGCGAGACTGCTGGCGCCATGCCTGGCCTTCACCTCGTTGAACCCCTTTGCCGCGAAAGCGACCGCCTCTTCCCAGCTCGCCGGCTCCAGCGGGCTGTCCTTGCCGCCCCGCCGGATCAGAGGCTGTGTCAGGCGGTCGGGATGATGGATGAAGTCCATGCCGAAACGGCCCTTGACGCAGAGATTGCCGATATTGGCGTCGGAGGCGTCCGAGGGATTGACCGCGACCACCCGGCCATATTCCGTTTCCAGTTCGATGGCGCAGCCGACGCCGCAATAGCAACAGGTCGTGGTGGTCTTCTGACGCAGATTCTTGGGCAGGACCCCGGTGTCGGACAAATCCTTCAACGCACCGGTCGGACACACGCCGACGCACTGGCCACAATTGTTGCATTGGGTGTCGCGGAAATCGTTGGTGCCGCTGACCAACGCCGGATAACCCGATTCATCGACCGTATAGACCTTGCGATGCTGGACTTCGTCGCAGATGCGGGCGCACTGCATGCATTTGATGCATTTCTCGAATTCGAGCTGGAAAAACGGCCAGGATACCAGCGGTGGCGCGATGCCGGGATCGACTGGCCCGCCCCCCTTGACCTTGAGTGTTACATTCATTTCCACGCCTCCCTGCCCAGGTAAGTCTTGGTTCCCGCACCGTATTGAATAGACAATTTTTGCAGCGTACAGACGCCGGCCGCCTGGCAACGGCACA
>JAOUMF010000312.1 GCA_029881615.1 Alphaproteobacteria bacterium
CGGTTCCGCCGGTGTGGTGCTGGAGCCGACCAAGGGTTCGGAAAAACGCAAGATCATGGCGGCGCTGGAAAGCTTCCATGCGTCGGGCAGCACCGCCGGCGCCGAGGGCATCCGCCAAGCCTATGCACTGGCCGAAGCTAATTTCAACGAAGAAGCGCTCAACCGTGTGATCCTGGCCACCGACGGCGACTTCAATGTGGGCCACACCGAAAACAGCACGCTTGCGGATTACATCGCGCGCAAGCGCGAAACCGGCGTGTACCTGTCGATCCTGGGATTCGGCCGGGGTAATTACCAGGACGAGCGCATGCAGGTGCTTGCCCAGGCCGGCAACGGCAACGCCGCCTATATCGACAATCTGATGGAGGCCCGCAAGGTGCTGGTTGACGAGATGGGCTCGACCCTGTTCTCCATCGCCAATGACGTCAAGATCCAGGTCGAGTTCAACCCGGCCTATGTCGCGGAATACCGGTTGATCGGCTACGAGACCCGCCTGCTGGCGCGTGAGGATTTCAATAACGACAAGGTGGATGCTGGCGAGGTCGGCAGCGGCCATGAGGTTACCGCGCTCTATGAAATCACTGCGCCGGACAGCAAATCCCGGCTGGTCGACGATCTGCGCTATGGCAAGCCCGAGGCCACGGGCGGCGAAGAAAATGGCGAAATTGCCCTGTTCCGCTTGCGCTACAAGCTGCCGGGCGAGGCGAAGAGCACGCTCCATGAACAGCCGATCATGGCCGAAGCCACGGTCAGCTTCGACAAGGCCCCGGCCGAGGCGCGCTTCGCCACCGCCGTCGCCGGTTTCGGCCAGTTGCTGCGCGGCGCGGTCAATGTCGACGCGTTTTCCTATGACGACGTGCTGACCATCGCGAAGGCCACCCGGGGCGACGACGAATTCGGCTACCGTTCCGAATTCCTGCAACTCGTGCGCCTCGCCAAGTCGGCGAAGACGATGGAACCTCTTAACAACTGACACCAACCATGCCGGATCTACCCGCATTCCAGACAACCGGACGCCCCTGTTTCGCAATTGCGGACGGGGGCGGCGGTCTCGGTTATTATGCCGTCATGAGAGACGACGACATAGATTGGGCGGTGCAGGACTGGGACGATCTGGTGCCCAGGCTGTTGTTGCTCGCGGTCTCGCGGCTATACCGGATGACCTGGCGCGGGCGGCGCGGCGAGACCCCACCGGGTGCGGCCGAGGCCGAGGATTACGTCAACGACGCCATATCCAAGACCATATCGGGCGTGCGCGCCTGGAATCCGGGCAATTGCACCCTGTTTCAGCATCTCGCCGGCGTTATCGTCAGCGATGTCGGCCATGCCGCCAGCTCGATGGAAAATCGCACCACCATGGCCCCGCCGGACGACCCACCCGGCGACCGCTGGCCACCCGATCCGGCCGACGACTCGCCGGATCAGGAACAGGCCGTCGAATGGAAATCCGAACAGCGCCGCCTGCTGAAACATCTCGATGGGTTGGACCCGGAACTTGCGATCATGGCCGGGCTGATGCTGCTGCATGACATGCAGGAGACCGATGCGCTGGCCGCGGCCATGCAGGTGCCGCCCTCGGAAGTTGCCAACCGGCGTAAGCGTCTGAAACGCGCCGTTGCCGCTTATATGGCGGGGGAGGCGGCATGACCATGCATCCCACCCCCGTCGAACGGCTGCTATCGATACTGGAAGAAGACGGCGCCATGGAGGCGCTGCCCGCCAATGAAGTGCGCGTGGAATTGACGGCCTTCGGCGTCGATCCGGCGCGTTCGATCGCCTTCGCGAAATCGCTGGCCCGCGAGGGCGGCTCGCCGGGTGGCCGTCTGATGATGGCTCTGCTGGCCGCCGAGGATGAAGACGAAGAGGTCGCGCGGATTGAGGCCGCCGATATCGCGGATGTACGCGGCCGGATCCGCCATGGCGCGGCTGCCGCCATCGCCGCCGAGGCGCGCCGCAAGGCCGGGCTTGACGATAATGTCATCGGGCTGGCGGAAAAGCGCCGCAAGCGCCGCCGCCTGATCGTCTGGGGTGGGCCGCTGGCCGGAATCGCCGCCAGCTTTCTGGTGGTTGCGATATTCATGGGCAATGCCTTTCTGTCGAAGCAACGCATGGACATTAAAAGTGACATCGCGACCAAAATGGCCGAGGCGCCCGCGCCGGCAATGCCGGACCCCGCCCTGGAAGGCTATGCCAAGCCTGGTCCCGATGGGTCTCTTGCCGATGAAATTCTGGCCTTGAATGCGCCGCGTGAACCGGCGCCGGAGACACAATCGAAAGAAAAGAACTTCGCCGATAGCGATGCCGAGGCATCAGCCGGGGACAAGCTTGCCTTCAATGATTCAAAACCCGCGCCACCGGCCGTGGAGAGCAAGCGCATTGCCCCGGCCGAGACCGAACAAAGGCTTAGAAAACAGGAATCTTTCGCGCTTGCGCCTGAACCCGAATCCGCGCCGCCGCTGCCCCGTCCAGCCAAAAAGCCGATAGCCGAAAGCGATGCGGTGGACAGTCAGGACGACGTTGCGGCCAATAGTGGCCAGGTCGGGATAACGTCTCGCGCAACAGGATCCGCGGAATCGCCGGCCCTGCCCGTGATCGTGGCACCGCGCGAAAGCTTGCTGGCCGAAGAGTCCGAAGAAGCGGAAGTGGCGGCCGCACCGCCGGTCGCCGGCCAGACGCCCGCCGTAGGGATATTGCGTAGCGCGGCACCTTCCGAAATTATCGCGGTTCTGGTGATCGATCCATCGCGGGCGCCGTTGCAGATTCAGTCGCCCATATTGCCGTCTGACGGGCTTGAAAACCGCCTGGACGAGGCTCGCGGCCTCGCCGGCGATCGGCCGGTGATCGCGCTCTATACCATCGTGACTGGTTCGGTCCGTCAGGATTTCGCGCAGGTACCCTTACGCCCCGGCCAGCCGCGGCAAATGGTGACGCCCGCGCCTCTGGTTGGTTTGTTGGGCGTTGAAGCGGCCAAGTATGATTTTATCGCTTTGCCCCCGAAGTGAGTTCGGATGGCAAGGCCAGCAGGCCTGAAAAGTTAGCCAGGCAAGCGCGTTACGCGCCGCCCGCCGGCGAGGATGGAGCGAACGGCCCCATTCCCCGCCGACGTCCTGACAGCATGTGTTAACTGCAGCAGCGTTTCTGCAGATTCTCGGCGAACTTCAGCAGGAACATCAGGCTCTTCTGCGTTTCCGGTTTCGACAGCATCGATACCGTCGACAGGATGCCGCCGCCCGGTTTGGCATCCTTGGTTTCGTGAACGGCATCCTCCATCGCCTCGGCCGCGCCGTCGGCCAGCCGCGACAGGTTATCGCTGCCGAAGGTGTTCATCATCTGCTCGACGAAGGCAAACAAACGTTCGACGATGGCGTCGGTTGATGCCGATTTAGAGGCATGGATGATCCCCACCATATCGAACAGCGTATCCAGGGCGCCGATCCGGTGCAGTTCGGTTACCCGGTCCAGCACCGTATGGATAGCATCCCTGGTGGTTTCGTCGTTCAGGCGATCGACCACCTCCAGCGTGTTGCTCCCCGTGATCGCCAGGCGCTCGACCATCGAATCGGTCAGTGCCTCGCGGAGCGCCAGAATAAGCCTCGCGGTCTCGTCCGCGGGCATCGGGGCCGCCTTGGCGGCGGGCGCCGCCTTTTTGGCCGTTGCTTCTTTTGCCATGATCCGGCCCCCCCTTACAGAAGGCCGCGGGCGGAAAGCCAGTACAGCCGGTTATAGGCCAGCTTGAACCAGTGCAGCATTTGCGATGGCGGCCCGGGGTTCGGCGGGGTCGTATAGTTGAACCACACGTATGTGCCGGTGCTCATGCCGGTCTCGACGAAGCAGAACACCTTGCCGTCGTAATTGCGGGCCCATTGGCCTTCCATGACCAGCGAGGCCAGGTTGTCGATGATCGTGTCGGCCTCGAAATGCGCCGTCGAGCCGGCCTTCGAGATCGGAATATTGGTGGTGTCGCCAACCACGAAGACGTTGGTCGAGCCATCGCGCAGCAGTTTTTCCTTGTCGGTCGGAACCCAGCCGCCGGCGCCGAGATCGGAATCCAGGATTACCTGCGCCCCCGAATGGGGCGGGATGGTGACCAGCAGGTCGTAGGGCAGGGTCGACCCCTCTTCCGAGGTGATGGTCT
>JAOUMF010000005.1 GCA_029881615.1 Alphaproteobacteria bacterium
GATATCGGGCCCGAGCACCAAGCCCCAGACGACGCCGCCAATGATAAACAGGAAGCGAACACTCATCGGTTCTTTTTTGGGTTTTTCCGGGATTTTAGCCATCGTCGGTCTCGCGCAGTTTGTCGGCGATATAGCGCAACAAAGTCGCCAACTCGCCAAGTTGATCGATGATCGGTTCCTCGCCGTCTTCCAGCAGAAACCGGATGCAATCCCAGTCGTCATGCAGGGAGCGCATGTCCAGATCGGTTGGCCGTTCGTCGGAACCGTATCGTTCCTCTTCGGGCACATCCCAATAGAAGGTATCGTATAGCGGAATCTTTACCGTTCCGTTTGCCTCGACCCTGTCTAGCAGTCGATTCACAATTCGGCGCAAATCCGCAATGTTGACGGCCGGTGTGGCCATTCGATGACGTCCCCTCTAACTGGTTTTTGGCGCGATGGTGGATAGTATTCTGAAAATGTTACCGTATGCTTTAAAGAATTGAATAATCACAAAGCTATGAAAGCACAACGGATGATATTCGTATGAGGCTTTGTGTTAGAAATAGTTTGTAACGAAGTTGTTCAACAGGCTTTGACATATGGCGACAGGCATAGCCGATTTCGGCGCCGTGGGGCGCGCTTTCGGCAACAGGAATTATGCGATTTATACGGCGGGCAGCACGGTCGCGATGGTCGGTCTGTGGGTGCAGCGGCTCGGCGTTGGCTGGTTGGCCTGGGAGCTGACCTATTCAGGCTTCTGGCTGGGCGCCATCGCCTTCGCCGACTTGTTCCCTGCGGTGGTGATCGGGCCTTTTGCCGGCGTGCTGGCCGACCGGATGGACAGGCTGCGTCTGGCGCGGGCCTGCCAATGGCTTTCGCTGGCGCAGACGGGGCTGCTGTTCGTGCTGATGGTCTGGAGTCATATCGACATAGTCTCGTTGATGCTGTTGACCTTGTTTCTGGGGTGCGTCAGGGCGGTTTATATGCCGGTGCGGCTGTCGCTGGTGCCCGCGCTGGTGCGGCCCGACGATGTGCCGGCCGCGATCGCCATATCCTCGATGATTTTCAATCTGGCGCGCTTTGTCGGGCCGGCCGCCGCCGGCCTGATCATTGCGAGATGGGGCGTGGCGCCGACTTTCGCCTTTTACGGGGTGACGGTCGTGGTCTTGCTGATTGCCTTTTCGCGCTTGCGAATCGATCGCGTGCCGCCGGGCGCGGGCCGGGGCGGTGGCATGCTGGCGCAAATCGCCGAGGGGCTGCGTTATACCGCCAGTCACGGGGCGATAGCGCCGCTGTTCTTGTTGATGCTGGGATTGTCGGTTCTGGCGCGGCCGGTGGGCGAACTGTTTCCCGGTTTCGCCGATCTGGTCTTTCAGCGCGGCGCGGTGGGGCTGGCCTGGCTCAGCTCGGCGATTGGCCTGGGCGCGGTGGCCGGCGGGCTTTGGCTGGCCAGGCGAGGTAGCGCCGTGGGATTGTTGCCGATTGCCCTGGCGGGGGCGGGTGTCAGCGGGGGCAGCCTGATCCTGTTCACGGGCACCGATATTTTCCCGATCGCCATTCCCGCGATCGGCCTGTTTGGCGCCGCCGTTGTTTCTTGTGCGATAGCTACCCAGACCCTGCTGTTGAGCGCGGTTGAAGATCATATGCGTGGCCGGGTGCTCAGCCTTTACGGTGTGATCTTTCGGGGCGGGCCGGCGGTGGGATCGCTGTTGATGGGTGGCCTGTCGGACTTGTTTGGTTTGCGTTGGCCGATGGCCGTGGGCGGGGTGTTGTGCCTTGTCGCGGCGATCTGGGCCTGGCGTGGCAGGCGACGCATGGAGGTGGTGCTGGAAGTGCGCACCGGAAGAAGATCGGGTCTGGATTAGGCTTTGTCCGTTTGCCAATGCGGGCAGGGCGGCTATAAAGGGGGCGGGAAGGCGAAATTGGTCGCTATCCGGAATCAAGAAACCAGTAAACAGGGAACGATCCCATGAGCAGGAAAATTTCTTTGGCGGTCGCGGCGACCGCCGTAATCGGCCTTTTGGCCGCGCCGGCGCAGGCCGAAGGCGTCAAAATCGGTATGATCACCACATTGTCCGGTGGCGGCAGCGGCCTCGGCATCGATATCCGCGACGGTTTTGAACTGGCGCTCAAGCAGGGCGGCGGCAAACTGGGTGGTGTCGATGTGGAAGTCATTACCCAGGACGACGCTCGCAAGCCCGAAACGGCCAAACAGATCGCCGATCGCATGGTGAAATCCGACAAGGTCGACATCATGACTGGAATCGTCTGGTCGAACCTGGCGATGGCCGTGGTTCCCGGCGTCACCAAGGCCGGTGTATTCTATGTCAGCCCCAACGCGGGGCCGTCGGCGCTGGCCGGCAAAATGTGCAACGAAAACTATTTCAACGTCGCCTGGCAGAATGACAATCTGCATGAGGCGATGGGCCAGCACGTCACCGACAAGGGCTTCAAGAACGTCTATATCCTGGCGCCGAACTATCCCGCGGGCAGCGATGCGTTGGCCGGATTCAAGCGCTTCTACAAAGGCAAGATCGCCGGCGAGGTCTATACCAAGCTTGGCCAGAAGGACTATGCGGCGGAAATCTCTGCCCTGCGCGCGGCCAAGCCGGACGCGGTGTTCTTCTTCCTGCCGGGTGGGATGGGCATCAATTTCCTCAAACAGTACGCGCAGTCGGGGCTGAAGGAATCCATCCCCTTGTTCGGGCCGGCGTTTTCGTTTGACGAGACCATCCTGAAGCCCGCCGGCGACGCGGCGCTGGGCGTGTTCAACTCGTCGCAGTGGAACGCGGACATCGACAATGCGGCGAACCGGGCCTTTGTGGCCGATTTCATCGCTGAATATGGCCGCCGCCCGTCGCTTTATGCCAGCCAGGGCTATGACGCGGCACGGCTGATCGGTAGTGCGCTGAAGGCCGTTGGCGGCGATATGTCCGACAAGAGCGCCTTCCGTCTGGCGCTGACCAAGGCAGAGTTCGAATCCGTGCGGGGCAATTTCCGCTTCGGGTCGAACCATCATCCGATCCAGGACATTTATGTCCGGCAGGTCTATCGCGACGACAAGGGCGATCTGACCAACAAGATCGTCGGCAAGGTGTTCACCGACCATCAGGACGCCTACGCCAAAGACTGCGTTATGTAGGTCCGAGCGGCGGGCGCGTTCGTGCGCCCGCCGTTTTTCCCTTATTCCAATATCCGATGAATCCATGACTGCGTTGCTGGTTCTCGAACAGTTGCTTAACGGGCTGCAGCTGGGGGTGATGCTGTTCCTGCTGGCGGCGGGGCTGACGCTTGTTTTCGGCATCATGGATATGATTAACCTGGCGCATGGGTCGCTGTATATGGTCGGCGCCTTCGTCGCGGCGACCGTGGCCGAATATACCGGGTCTTTCATGCTTGGCCTTTTGGCGGCCTTGCCGGCGGCGGCGCTGGTCGGCATGGCGGTCGAGTTGATTGCGCTTCGTACGCTTTACGAGCGCAATCATCTCGACCAGGTGCTGGCGACCTTCGGCCTGATCCTGTTTTTCAACGAATTGGTTCGGATCGTCTGGGGCCCGCGGGCGATCTTCATGGATGTTCCCGAGGCGTTGTCGGGCACCGTCGAAATCGTGCCCGGCGCGCCCTATCCGGCATTTCGCCTGGCCATTATCGCTGCGGGCATCGCGGTCGCCCTGTTTCTGTATTTTCTGATTACCCGTACGCGCATCGGCATGCTGATCCGCGCCGGCGCCAGCAATCGCGAGATGGTCGGCGCGCTGGGAGTCGATGTGAAGCTGCTGTTTACGCTGGTCTTCGGGCTGGGCGCGGCGCTGGCGGGGTTGGCCGGTGCCATGGCCGGGCCGCTCTTCGCGGTCGAGGTCGGCATGGGCGAGGGCGTTTTGATCCTGACCTTCGTGGTCATCGTCATTGGCGGCATCGGATCGGTTCGCGGCGCCCTGGTCGGCGCCCTGCTGGTCGGGCTGGTGGATACGCTGGGCCGCGCCTTCCTGCCGACCCTGCTGCGCCTGGTTGTTGAACCGGCCACCGCCGACGGGGTTGGAGCTTCGCTCTCTTCGATGTCGATCTATCTTCTGATGGTCGCGGTGCTGGTCTGGCGCCCTCGCGGATTGTTCCCGGCACATGGTTGATTTGCGTAATCTCAATCGTCGGCAGGCGGTGCATCTTGTCGCGCTGGCCGCGGCGATTTTGTTGCCGCCGGTGGTGTTGGCGGCGGACGAGCCCTTTTTCATCAGCCTGGCCAGCCGCATGCTGATCTATGGGCTGGCGGCGGCCAGCCTGGACCTGATCCTCGGTTTCGGCGGTATGGTCAGCTTCGGCCATGCGGCCTTCTTCGGGGTCGGCGGCTATACGGTCGGTATTCTGTTCACCCATGGCTTTCAGGGGTCTGAATTTCTGGGGTTGTTTCCGGGCAGTGACAATGCGCTGATAGTCTGGCCGCTTGCGATGCTTGTATCCGGCCTTTTGGCGCTGGCTATCGGCGCGGTCAGCTTGCGCACCGGCGGGGTCTATTTCATCATGATCACGCTGGCCTTCGCACAGATGCTCTATTTCTTCTTCGTCTCGCTGGAAACCTATGGCGGCGATGACGGGCTTTCCATGTACGGTCGCAGCCGGTTTCCCGGGCTGGACCTGTCCGACGACACCAGTTTCTATTATGTCTGCCTGGCGCTGTTGCTGCTGTTCCTCTGGCTGGGCCATCGGCTGACACGGTCGCGCTTCGGCATGGTGATCGCCGGCGTGCGCGAGAACGAGCGCCGTATGATTGCGCTGGGTTTTCCGGTCTACCGTTACAAGCTGGCCTGTTTCACCATCGCCGGCGCCGTGGCGGGGTTGTCCGGCGCGCTGATCGCCAACCTGACCGAATTCGTCAGTCCCTCGATGATGGTCTGGACCAAGTCGGGCGAGATCATGGTGATGACGATCATGGGCGGCATGGGCACGTTGATCGGTCCGGTCTTCGGCGTGGCGGCGTTCTTGTTGATGGAAGAGGTGCTGTCGGCCTGGACCGAGCACTGGCAGATTGTGCTTGGCCCGCTGTTGATCCTGATCGTCCTGTTCGCGAAGCGCGGTATATATGGCTGGCTGGTCGGCCGGGAAGGCGGGCGATGAACGACGCACTGCTGCGGGCCAACAGCCTGGTAAAACATTTCGGGGCCATACCGGCATCGGATGGGCTGTCGCTGGAGGTACGCCCCGGCGAAATCCACGCGTTGATCGGCCCGAACGGCGCCGGCAAGACCACGGCGATCGCGCAGCTGTCGGGCGAGATGCGGCCGGACGCGGGCGAGGTGTATTTCGGTGGGCGGGATATCACGAGGCTGGGCGCGGACGCTCGGGCGCGGGCAGGGCTGGCCCGATCATTCCAGATCACCAGCCTGTTTCTGGGCTTTACCGCGGAAGACAATGTCGCCATGGCGATCCAGGCGCATCAGGGGCACAGCTTTCGCTTCTGGGGGAATGCCAGGCGCGACGCAACCTTGCGCGACCCTGCCCGCGACGTGCTGGCGCGTGTCGGGCTGGGCGCGCGCGCCGATGTCGTGTCGGCCAATCTGGCCCATGGCGAGCAGCGCCAGCTTGAACTCGCCATGGCGCTGGCGACGGAACCGAAACTGTTGTTGCTGGACGAGCCGATGGCCGGCATGGGCCACGACGAGTCCCTGCGCATGATGGAACTGCTGGCCGGGTTGAAAGGCAGCCTGGCAATCCTGCTGGTCGAACATGACATGGATGTTGTTTTCTCGCTGGCCGACCGCATTACCGTGCTGGTCTACGGCCGGGCCATTGCCAGCGGCGCACCTGCGGAAATTCGCGCCAATGCGGAGGTGCGCGACGCCTATCTGGGAGCCGATGCCTGATGCTGGCGGTCCGCGATATCGAAACCTTCTACGGCGCCAGCCAGGTGCTGTTCGGCGTCGGGCTGGAAATTGGCGCCGGCGAAGTGGTGACCCTGATGGGCCGCAACGGCATGGGCAAGACAACGACGGTGCGCTCGATCATGGGATTGACTCCGCCCCGCCGTGGATCGGTGACGATCGATGGCGCCGAGGTCGCGGGGCTTCCTGCATACAGGATCGCCCGCGCCGGAATCGGGCTGGTGCCGGAAGGCCGTCAGATATTTCCCAACCTGACGGTTCGCGAAAACATGGTGGCCACGGCCACCGGGGAATCGCCGTGGAATTACCGGTCGGTCTGCGAGATGTTCCCGCGCCTGGCGGAACGCGCCGCCAATATGGGTGACACGTTGTCGGGGGGCGAACAGCAGATGCTGGCCATCGCGCGGGCCTTGATGACCAACCCGAAACTTCTGATCCTGGACGAGGCGACGGAAGGGCTGGCGCCGCTGATCCGCCGGGAAATCTGGGACGCGCTGGCGCGGCTGAAACAGGCGGGTCAGGCAATCCTGGTCATCGACAAGGACGTCGCCGCGCTGGCCCGCATCGCCGATCGTCACTACATTCTGGAAAAAGGCAGGATTGTCTGGACTGGCGGCTCTGGTGAATTGGCCGCCGACCCCGACCTCGCACACCGCTATCTTGGAGTATAAAACATGATTGATCCCGTGGCCGACGGCCAGTACAACAACCGCGCCAACGTTCCCGAACATCCCGAATTACTGGCCGAGTGGGCCGCCAAGAGCGCGGCCTGGCAAGCCGACGCGAAGTCGATGCGGGAAGTCGCCTATGGCGCCGGTGCGGCCGAGACGCTGGATCTGTTCCTGGCCGACGCCGAAAACGCGCCGGTCCATATGTACATCCATGGTGGCTACTGGCAGGCCAACGACAAGAAATCCTCCAACTTTGTAGCCCGGCCCCTGGTTGCCGCCGGCGCCCATGTGGCGGTAATCGATTACGGGCTCTGCCCGGACGTCACCATCGACGAAATTGCCCGGCAATGCCGCGCCGCGCTGGCCTGGTTGTGGCGCGAGGCAGAACGTTTCGGCGGCGATCCCGACCGCATCACCGTATCGGGTCATTCCTGCGGCGGACAGCTCGTCGGGATGGTGATGGCCACCGACTGGTCCGAATTTGGCGAGGATCTGCCCCGGGATCTGGTGAAGGGCGGGGTTTCGGTCAGCGGGCTCTTCGACCTGGAGCCGCTGTTGAACACTACCGTCAACATCAAGGTCGGCATGGATGCCGAGACGGCACGTCGCAACAGTCCGTTGTTCATGGAGCCGGCCAGCAACGCGCCGCTGGTGTTGCTTTGGGGCAGTGACGAGACCGACGCCTTCCGCTGGCAGTCCGAGACCATGGCCGCGGCCTGGGGCGCGAAGGGTGTTGAAACCGTCGCCGAGGCAATATCAGGGGCAAATCATTTCACGGTATTGACCGGTATGGAAGACCCGGCGCATCCCGCGACCCGGGCGATATTGCAACAGTTGGGGCTGGGCTGAAACCGGCTTTCTTGAAGGGGCAAGGCCATGACCGCGGAACAGGAATTCGACTTCATAATCGTTGGCGCCGGCTCTGCTGGCTGCGCCATGGCCTATCGCCTGTCCGAGGACGGGAAACACAGCGTTCTGGTTCTGGAATATGGCGGCACCGACATGGGGCCGCTGATCCAGATGCCGGCGGCGCTGTCTTATCCGATGAACATGTCGACCTACGACTGGGGCTACTGGTCGGAACCCGAACCCCATCTCGGCGGGCGCAAGCTGGTTTGCCCGCGCGGCAAGGTGGTCGGCGGGTCGTCGTCGATCAACGGCATGGTCTATGTGCGCGGCAATGCTTGCGACTACGATCATTGGGAAGAGCAGGGCGCCACCGGCTGGGGCTACAAGCATGTGCTGCCTTACTTCAAGCGCATGGAATCGTCCCATGGCGGGCAGGAAGGCTGGCGCGGGACCGACGGTCCGCTGCATGTCAAACGCGGCCCGCGCAAGAACCCGCTGTTCCACGCATTCGTCGAAGCCGGTCAGCAGGCGGGTTACGAGGTGACCGACGACTATAACGGCGAGAAGCAGGAAGGCTTCGGGCCGATGGAAATGACGATCTGGAAAGGCCGTCGCTGGTCGGCCGCCAACGCCTATCTGAAGACCGCCCTGAAGCGCCCGAATGCCTCGCTGCAACGCGGACTGGTCCGGCGCGTTCTGTTCGAGGGCAAGCGCGCCGTCGGTGTGGAGTATGAGCGCGGTGGACGGATCGAGACCGTGCGGGCACGGCGCGAGGTCATCATTGCCGCATCGTCGATCAATTCGCCCAAGCTGTTGAAGCTCTCGGGCATCGGCCCGGCGGCGGAACTTAAACAGCACGGTATCGAAATCGTGGCTGACCGGCCCGGCGTGGGCGAAAACCTGCAGGACCATCTGGAACTTTATATGCAGATGGAATGCACCCAGCCGATCACCCTCTACAAGCATCTGAACCTGTTCTCCAAGGCGATGATCGGGGCACAATGGCTGTTCTTCCGCAAGGGCCATGGGACCACTAATCATTTCGAAAGCGCTGCGTTCATCCGTTCGAAGGCGGGCGTGAAATATCCCGACATCCAGTATCACTTCCTGCCCGTGGCGATCCGTTACGATGGCAAGGCGCCGGCGAAATCTCATGGCTTCCAGGCCCATGTCGGCCCGATGCGGTCTCCCTCGCGCGGCTGGGTGCGGCTGCGCTCCGCCGATCCCAAGGATGCGCCGGAGATTCAGTTCAATTACATGTCCCAGGAACAGGACTGGGAGGATTTCCGCAATTGTATCCGCCTGACGCGCGAGATTTTCGGCCAGGATGCCTTCAAGCCCTATGCGGGTCGCGAAATTTCACCGGGCACGGACGTAGAGAGCGACGAAGCGCTGAATGAATTCATCCGTGGCGCGGTGGAAAGCGCTTTTCATCCCTGCGGCACCTGCCGCATGGGGGCGGCCGACGACGCCCAGGCCGTCATCGATCCGGAATGCCGGGTGATTGGCGTTGACGGGCTGCGCGTGGTCGACAGCTCCATCTTTCCCCGTATTACCAACGGCAATCTCAATGCCCCTTCGATCATGGTTGGCGAGAAGGCCAGCGATCTTATCCTCGGCCGCGATCCCCTGCCGCCGTCGAACCAGGAACCCTGGATCAGCCCTCGATGGGAAACCGCACAACGTTAAGGTAATACCTATAAAGATTGGCACCCGACCGTAAGGCCGATCTGTCAGGTTTTTTCATGTTATCGAGGTAAAAGCCCCCGCCATGTCGGGGGCTTTGGCTGTTGTCATTATCTAATGCGCTGAAATGTTGTTATTTTTTGTTGTATTTCTTCCGATTTTCGACGGGGTAAGGAACGGAAGGTTGGTGGCGTGCGTTTTTATTTTTTGCTCAGTGGAATATTATGGGTATCCATAAAACATAGTCACAGGCGCCATAAATTAATTATTAGGTAATACTCTATTCGATATAGTGACAACCTCAGGGACCAATAGAGTCCGGTTTTGGCAGAGGCCGCCTTTGGCGGCGAAGCGGCTTCGGGGCGAGCAGTGCTCGGCTCCGTATGGCCAGGGTTGAAATTTGGGAGAGGGTGTACCAATCATGATGAAATTCTTGAATAGCCTTAAGATAGCTACGGTCGGCTGGGTGTTCGTCACTGTTCTGGTTGCGGCGGGAGGGTTTTTGATCTGGACCGCCGTTAATATCAGCAATGATGTTACCCGGGTCGATGTTGCCTGGGAGAGTTTCAGGAAATCCAAGAACGATAAGGCGGAAACCGCGACGACACTGCGAACCAATCTTGGTTATGGCGGTATGATTCATCAGTTCAAGAACTATGTATTGCGCCAGGATGAGCCGAGAATACGCAAGGTGCAGGCCAAGATCGGCGCCGCGCTGGCCGCAATCGACCGTTACCGGTCGTTGGGGGTAAACACTACCGAGGCCAGGGCCCTCGATGATATCGCCATGGTCGTCAACAGTTATGCCGATGGGTTGCAGTCCGCGATCCGGTTGTCGGAAAACGGCGCGGCGGCACAGGAAATCGACCAGACGGTAAAGGTCGATGACGGCCCCGCATTGAACGGCTTGAAAGTTCTCGAGACTGAAATTGCTGCTAAGTTGGGCGTTTCCATCACCGAACTCGGACGGTCCGGGCTTGTTACCAGACTGGCCAATGAACTGGGGTATGGTGGCATGATTCACCAGTTCAAGAATTTTGTCCTGCGTCAGGACCGCGCGCGTATTGTCAAGGTTGAGACCGCGATGAACAACGCCTATGCCATAATCGACGAAATCAGGGCGCTTGGCGTTACCCCGGGTGAAGATAATGCCTTGTCGGATATTCGCGGTGTCATCTCAAGTTACGAGAAAGGCCTTCGTCAGGCGGAATCGCTTGTTGGAAGCGGGCGCACAGCGGAACAGATCGATAAATCCGTGAAGGTGGACGATAATCCGGCGCTCGCCGGCATGATCACATTGAACCGCGAACTGGTTGCCCGCGCGGACCTCGAAGCGGTTGAGGTCGAAAACGTCCTGACCGGTGTCATCGTTTCCGCGTCGAATTCCATGTATATCACAGGTGGCGTGATCTTGTTCCTGATTGCCGCCTCTCTGTTTGTGATCCGCGCCAGGATTGTCGGGCCCATTACACGGATCATCGAAGTCATGACCCGGCTTGCCGAAGGTGACAACAAGGTTGCCGTAGTCGGCGCGGATCGTGGCGACGAGTTGGGTGAAATGGCCCAGGCGGTTCAGATATTCAAGGATAATGCGATCGAAAAGGCACGCCTGGAAGAAGAACAGGCCGCCACGCAGCAACGCGCCGAACAGGAAAAACGAGAGGCAATGTATGCCCTGGCCGATCGTTTCGAACGCCAGGTCAAGGATGTGGTGGACGGGGTATCTTCGTCGGCCACCGAAATGCAGGCGACGGCTCAGCAAATGTCGGCGACGGCCGAAGAAACCAGCCGTCAGTCGGCCAACGTGGCCACCGCCTCTGAACAGGCGACAGCCAACGTTCAGACCGTGGCGGCGACGGCCGAGGAGCTTAGCGCTTCGATCGCCGAGATTGGCCGTCAGGTTCTGCAATCGGCCAGGATAGCCCAGAATGCGGTTGCCGAGGCCGAGACGACCAACGACACGGTCAAGGGGTTGGCCGAGGCCGCAAACAAGATTGGTGAAGTCGTGAACCTGATCAACGACATTGCCGGACAGACCAATCTACTGGCACTTAATGCCACGATCGAGGCGGCGCGCGCCGGCGAGGCCGGTAAGGGCTTCGCGGTCGTGGCCCAGGAAGTGAAAAACCTGGCCAACCAAACCGCCAAGGCCACCGAGGAAATCTCGACCCAGATCGGCGCGGTTCAGGAAGAAACCAACGGAGCCGTCGGCGCCATCGAAAAAATCCGAAGCATCATCGGTGAAATCAGCGATATCGCCACGACCATATCTTCGGCCGTTGAAGAGCAAGGGGTGTCCACCCAGGAAATCGCCCGCAATGTTCAGCAGGCCGCGACCGGCACGCAGGATGTCAATGCGAACATTGACAACGTTAACCGCGCGGCGGCCGAGACCGGCTCGGCGGCCGGCCAGGTGCTTAACGCGGCGCAGGAAATGTCGCGTCAGGCAGAAGGTTTGCGCGGTCAGGTGGACAGCTTCCTGCAGGAAGTTCGGGCAGCCTGACTGTCCTGATTATCGTTACCGGCATATTTGTGCCAGGCCAGGGCCGCCCTTCGGGGCGGCCCGAACCAATTCGGCGGGGCCCGCGAAATTCGCTTTTCCGCCAGAAATAACCCCGCGACCTTTGTCCATACCTTAACATTCCTTTAATCTGAAAGTGCTATCGGGTGGTGACATCGGAGGGTATTTTCCCTGGCCCTTCGACTAATCAATCCGGGCAGATTATCGAGAGTTCAAGAACATGCTGCGCAAGCTGGCATCCCTGTTGGTCACGATCAGATTCAGCTTGATCGCCATGCTGGTAGTGCTTGGGGTGATCGTTGGATATTACACGATCGGCCTGACCCGCGATGCCATTGCCAAGCGCGATAACGCGCTCCGTGCGTTTGACGTCGGCATGGCGGCGGAACAATCGTTGAAAGCGGCCGATGCCCTGGTGTTGGAGCGCGAATATACAGTCCGCGCCCTGGCGATCGGCAGCTTCATGGGGTTGATTGACGAGGATATCGGTAAGGCCGCGCAGGAATATCGTGTTCAGGCCCGGCAGGCGATGGCCTCGGTGGTCGACTCGACCGGAGAAAACGCCGCCGATCCTTATATAAAGGATCTGGCCCGCAATAATGTGCTGCTGGATCGTTTGCGCGAACGGGTCGATGCGGCATTGCGTGAGGGCGGGATGCTGGATGACCGGGAACTCGCTGAACAATGGTGGCCCGCAGTCGGTGAAACCATCACGTTGTTGCGGAAACAGCGGGCTTTTCACGGGTTCAGGCCCGACGACCGGCTGGATTTCCCGCCTCGATTTGCACGAATTCAGGAATTGGCCCGGTTGCAGGAAGCGGTCTGGGCGATCGCGGAACATACCGCGCTGGAACGCGAGATCATCGCGCGCGCCATTGCGTCGGCCGCGCCCATGTCACGGCGGGATATTGGCCGCCTGGGCGAGGCGCGCGGCCAGGTGGAGGCCGCGTGGAACCTGCTGAACGCCAGTGTCGTTCGCGGCTTCCTGGACGCCGGGCTTATCGAAGCCATTGCCGAGGCGGAATCCCTTTATCAGCGTGACTATGTCGATCTGCGCAATGCCATGGTCCGGTCCGGCACCGAGGAAAAACCTTATCCCGTTCTCGAGGATGAGTGGCGCGACCGGTCGCGTGGCGCGGCGTTGTCGGTGCAAAAGCTGGCGGGAATCGCCATCGATTATTCGCGGAAAATAGCCGTGGATTCGGTTGATCGGGGAACCCGGCACCGGAATCTGGATCTGGTTCTTATGTTGCTTGGCGCCATCGTGCTGTTCGCTTCTTTTGCAATAGTCGTATGGCGCATTCTGTTGCCGATGAGCCGCATGACCCGCGGCATGACCCAATTGGCGGGCGGCGATATCGAGATCGATATTCCCTGGGCAAGCCGCCGCGACGAGATCGGCGAGATGGGGCGGTCGCTTGAGATTTTCCGTGAAAACGCCATCGAGAAGGCGGAACTGCAGGCCGAGCAGGAAGAAAAGGAAATCGCCGCCAGGGACGAGAAACGCCGCGCCATGATGGAGCTGGCCGGCCGCTTCGAAGGCCAGGTCAAGGGTATCGTCGAAGCGGTTACCGACGAGGCCGGCCAGATGCAGGCGGTGGCCACCCGGATGTCCGGCATGGCCGAGGAAAGCACGAAGCAGTCGGCGGCCGTGGCGGCGGCCTCGCGCGAGGCATCGGCCAACGTGGCGACGGTGGCGACCGCGGCCGAGCAACTAACCGCGTCGATCGCCGAAATCGGCCGCCAGGCCGAACAGTCGGCGGATATCGCGGGCCGCGCGGTGGACCAGGCGACCCGTACCGACGGCACCGTGCGCGACCTGTCGGAGGCCGCCGGACGGATCGGCGACGTGGTGAATCTGATCAATGAAATCGCCGGTCAGACCAACCTTTTGGCGCTGAACGCCACGATCGAGGCGGCGCGCGCCGGCGAGGCCGGCAAGGGCTTTGCCGTGGTGGCGCAGGAGGTCAAGAACCTCGCCAACCAGACGGCGAGGGCGACCGAGGATATTTCCAGCCAGATCGAGGCGATACAGGCGCGCACCCTGGGCGCGGTCGAGGACATTCGCGGAATCCGCGATATCATTGGCGAGATCAACGATATCTCCATGACCATCGCCACCGCCGTCGAACAGCAGGGCGCCTCGACCCGCGAGATCGCCCGCAACGTACAGCAGGCGGCGCGCGGCACCGGCGAGGTGGACGCCAATATCGAGAGGGTCAACAAGGCGGCCGGCGAAACCGGCGCGGCGGCCGGCCAGGTCATGTCGGCCACCGAATCCCTGACCCGCCGAGCCCAGGGGCTTTCGCGCGAAGTCGACCGTTTCCTGGGGGGTATCCGCGCGCGCTAAAGACGCACTTCGCCGGACGTTTGTTAATCATTTGGTAATGCAAACATCCTAGGGTCGAACAAGCACCAATGCTGTGGATCCACAATATAAGCCCGTGGTCTGAAATTGTTTTTGGTGGGTGGGAAAATACACATTAGCTTGCAAACTTGAGGGCGCTCATTATCCGAAATGCTTGGCGCAACGCTAGATTGAGCGGCGACGTTCATGAGGGGGAAAGTATCGGCCAATGAAAAAGGCTCTTGTCTGGTTTGCGCGCAAGTCGGTCAGAAACAGTCTGATTCTTATCGTTTTGGCGCTGTCCGGGATTATCGGCTATTACACGATCGGTCTGACGCAATTCGCGATCTATAATCGCGATAACGCCAGTGCGGCTGCTGTTGCTAGCGAGATTTCAGACTCCCTGCTGCTGCTTTCGGGTTCGTTGGCGCGTGAGCGCCAGACGATGGAACTGTCGGTCGAATCGAGAGTCCTGTCGATCAGTTACAAGCAGCGGTTGGCGCGTCTGACCGCCGAGCACGAGGCTTCGCGCGAAACCTTCGCCCGGGTGGCCGAAATGCTGTCGGATAGTCGTCTGTCGCAGATTGGTGGCGAGTTGAAGGGCCGCTTTTTGGCGCAGGGCGTCGAACTGGATAAAATGCGGAAGGAAGTTGACGAGGGACTCGCCCGCGGACGAACAGCCGCCGCCGCCGCCCTGTCACGCCGTTTCGTCCAGGAACTGACCGGATTGATTGCCACCGCGCGTGAATTGCGCACTGCCTCGGACTACAGGCCGTCGGAACCGCTTCACCGTATTCAGGCCAACCAGCAGCTGCATGATGCAATCTGGGTGATCGAGGAAAATCTTCATCACGAACGTTCACAGTTGGCGGTGTTGCTTGTTAAGGGGCGGCGTTTCAGCCCCGCGGATGCGGTCGATCTGGGGGTTTTGCGTGGCCGGATCGCTTCCGGTTGGGATCGTATTCGTCATTATATGTCGCGTGCCGACTCCGATCCGGCCATTTCGGCGGCGGTTACGGCTGCCCGGTCCGGGATTTTCGACAAGTTCGATGAAATGCGCGATGCCATATACAAAGCCGGCCTATCGGGAGACCCTTATCCCGTAACCTATATCGTCTGGCTGGACGAGGCGGAAAAGGCGCTTCAGGGGATCACGGAACTATCCAATATCGTTGCCGTGGCCTCCGATGACGTGGCTTCGGATGCGGTGGCGCTGGGCGAGCGGAATATTGTGATCGATGTTGGTTTGTTGATTATCGGGACCGTTGCAAGCCTGTTATCGCTGTATATCGTTCTGTTTCGCGTGACCAGGCCGCTTGGCCGCATGACCGCGACGATGTCCCAATTGGCCGCCGGAAATATCGAGATCGCCATTCCCTGGGCGCATCGTCGCGATGAGATTGGCGAGATGGGCCGGGCATTGCGCGTGTTCCGCGAAAACAGCGCGGAAAAAAATCAGCTGGAACTGGAGCAAACC
>JAOUMF010000313.1 GCA_029881615.1 Alphaproteobacteria bacterium
AACATAGTCGCGCGACATCTCGCCGATCGCCGACGCCCGGGTAAGCCGCACATAATGAGGCAGATAAACGATCGCCAGCGAGAACATGGAATTGATCAGGCTGGGCCCCAGGATGGCGACCACCACGATGGCCAGCAACAGGCTGGGCAACGCCAGCATGATATCCATGGCTCGCATGATCAGGGCCTCGACCGGACCGCGCACAAGGGCAGCGATCAGTCCCAGCGCGATCCCCGCCGACAGGGACAGTGTCACCACAATTGTCCCGATAATGAGCGAATATCGCGCGCCGTGAATGAGGCGCGACAACATATCCCTGCCGACCGCGTCCGTACCCAGCGGGAATGCCCATGAGCCGCCTTCCTCCCAGAAGGGGGGCCGCAGCAGATGGTCGCGATACTGTTCGATCGGCGAATAAGGCGCGATCAGATCGGCGAACACCGCCATCAGGATAATCGTGACAATCACGACGAGTCCCGCCACGGCGCCCCGGTTTTCGCTAAAATAGCTCCAGAATTCACGCAACGGATGCGGTGGTGCGGAAGTCTCGTTGACGGTATTTTCGGTCATGAGCGGCCTGAATGGCGAATACGGGGATTAACCAGCCCGTAAGCCAGATCGACTATAAGATTCACGAATATCACGATGCAGGCGATCAATAGAATCCCACCCTGCACGGACGGGTAATCGCGCCGGTAGATCGAACCGATCAGCCAGTTGCCGACCCCCGGCCAGGCGAAGATAGTCTCGGTCAGAATAGCGCCGGCAAGCAATACGCCGGTCTGGAGTCCTATCGTGGTGATGACCGGGATCAGTGCATTGCGCAAGGCATGCAGTCCTATGATGCGCCCCGGCCCCAGCCCCTTGGCATGGGCCGTGCGGATATAATCCTCGCCCAGAACCTCCAGCATGGCCGAACGTGTTTGACGCGCAATCACCGCCAGTGGAATTGTGCCCAGCACGATTGTCGGCAGAATGAGATGCCGCAGCGCTGACGAAAAGGCCCCAGGTTCGTCAATCAAAAGACTGTCGATCAACATGAAGCCGGTAATCGGCTCGATATAGAAAAATACCGAGATCCTTCCCGAAACCGGGGTCCAGCCCAGCGTTCCGGAAAACAGGATAATCAGCAGCAGTCCCCACCAAAATATTGGCATCGAATAGCCGGTCAGGGATATCCCCATGACCGTATGATCGAAAACCGTTCCGCGGCGGACGGCCGCGAGAATCCCCACAGGGAGCCCTATCGCAAGCGCGAAAATTATTGCCATCAGGGAAAGTTCGATGGTGGCCGGAAAAAGGGTCAGGAATTCGCTGAGAACCGGCTCGCGGCTGACGATCGACGTGCCGAAATCGCCTTGCAGAAGATTGGAAATGAAACCCAGATATTGCTCCCACAGCGGGCGATCATACCCCAGTTCCTTCAACAGATAGGCGTGTCGTTCGGGATCGATGCCACGCTCGCCGACCAGCAATTCGATCGGGTCGCCCGGGATCAGGCGGATCAGAAAAAAGGCAATCACCGTCACCCCGAAAAAAGTCGGAACAACCATGCCGAAACGAGTGATGAAAAAACGAATCATTATCAGGTAGGGGATTCGACTTCATGCCGGGTGGGCGGAAAATATCCCGCCCACCCAACAGAAACATCGAAGCGCTACTTCAAATCTACGCCATAGAAGATATGGCCACCGAACGGATCGATACGGTAATCGGATACTTCCTTGCGCACCGCCATGAAGACGACGGAATGGGCAACCGTTACCCAGGGGGCTTCTTCCTTGAAAACCAGTTGCGCCTGCTCATAAAGCTTGGTGCGCGCACCGATATCGCTGGTCCGCTTGGCCTGGATCAACAGGTCGTTGAACGGTTCGTGGCACCAGCGCGCCCGGTTTGTACCGTCCTTGGCCGCATCGCAGCCCAGCAGCACATAAAGGAAATTGTCCGGGTCGCCATTATCGCCGGTCCAACCAAGCAGAACCGTGTCATGCTCGCCATTCTTCGAGCGTTTCAGATATTCGCCCCATTCAAAGGTAACGATTTCCGCCTCGACCCCGACCTTGGCCCAGTCCGCCTGGATGATTTCGGCCATGCGTTTGGCGTTCGGGTTATAGGGGCGCTGCACCGGCATGGCCCAGATATTGGTCTTCAGACCGGACACACCCGCCTCGGCCAACAGAGCCTTGGCCTTGGCCGGATCGTAGGGGTAATCCTTGGTGGATTCGTTATAGGACCAGATGGTCGGCGGGATCGGGTTCTTGGCCGCCTTGCCGGCGCCCTGGAAGACCGCTTCAATAATCGTGTCCTTGTTGATCGCCATATTCAGCGCCTGGCGTACGCGCTTGTCGTCAAAGGGTTTCTTTTCGACATTGAAGGCCAGATAGCCGACGTTCAGGCCTTCCTGCTCCAGCATGTTGATATCGCTGTCTGCCTTCATCGCACTGATATCGGCCGGATTGGGATAGGGCACGACATGGCATTCGCCGGCTTTCAGCTTTTGATAACGGACGCTTGCATCCGGGGTGATTGCGAAGATCAGGGTATCAATCGCCGCCTTGCCGCCCCAGTAATCCGGATGCGCCTTGAAGCGAATCACGGCGTCCTTCTGATACTGGACCAACTGGAAGGGACCGGTGCCGACCGGTTCCAGATCGGCTTTTTCCGGCGTACCCGCCGCCAACATCTTATCGGCATGTTCTGCCGACATGATGGAAGCGAAATCCATCGCCATATTGGCAATAAACGGGGCTTCCGGCTCGTTAAGAACAAACTGTACCGTGTAATCGTCGATCTTCACGATGCTCTTGATCAGCGCGGGCATGCTCATGCCCTGGTAATACTCGTAAGTGCCGCCGGAAACCTTGTGGTAGGGGTGATCGGGATTGCCCTGTCGGTTAAAGCTGTACAGCACGTCGTCGGCATTGAAATCGCGTGAGGGCGTAAAGTTCTTCGTAGTATGAAATTTAACGCCCCTGCGCAGGCGGAAGGTGTAGCGCAGCCCGTCTTTAGACGCCTGCCAGGATTCGGCAAGACCGGGTACGATCTTCGTGCTGCCCCGCTCAAACTCAACCAGCTTGTTGAAAATCGTGTGCGAAGAAGCATCAAACGTCGTGCCGGAAGTATAAAGTGATGGGTTGAACCCCTCCGGGCTACCTTCCGAGCAGTAAACCAGCGTTTTAGCCGAGACGGCCGACGAAAACGCCACGGCCGCGCACAAGCCGGCCGCGGCCGCAAAAATACGGTGTTTCACTTTTTGTCTCCCTGTCATGTTCCGGTTATCCCGATCGGGACAACCCCTTCGCCTGCCCTGAGGCGATCTTTAAATGCACCCCCCTAGCCGGCCTTTAATTGGTATCTTGGCAAAATGCTATGCTTCTTGTTGGCATGGTGTCAACAAGTCTTGCACGCCAAGTTTGCCGGCCTCACACACCGCCCTAGTACAAATCAACCCCATAGAAATAGTGCCCGCCAAGCTGAGAACTGCGGTAATTGACGACTTCGTTTCGCATCGGCGTGAAGCTTATCGAACTGGCTATGGGGAGAACGGGAACTTCCTCGTCGAGGATCGCGTTCGCCAGCCCGTATAGCGCTTCGCGGTCGGTTGATGATTTCGCGCGAGACGCTTCATCCAGCAGCCGGTCGAAATTCTCATTGCACCAGTAAGACCGGTTGGCGCCCGTCTTCGCCGCGGGGCAACCAAGGATTGGAGCGAGAAAAAGGCTTCTGTCGAAATTTTCCGCGATCCAGCCAAACAGCATGACGTCATGCTGCCCGACCATCGTCTGCTTGATGAAATCCCTGCCCGTGCTGACGATAATCGTCGAATTAACACCTATTTTCAGCCAGTCTTTATGGATCATTTCCGCCATGAGCCGCGCATCCGGCATATAGGGCCTGGCGACAGGGCTAGGCCAGATTTCAATTTCCAGACCGGAAACGCCAGCCTCTTCCAGCAATTGACGGGCGCCCTCGGGGTCGGCGGGCGGCAGAAGCGGCGGTGGTGGCAACGCCGTGTCCGCCGACCGGAAGACCGTCGGCATCATGGTTGTCGCCGGCCAGCCAAGTCCCTGATAGATATTCTCCATTATGGCGCGCCTGTCGATCGCCAGCGCAAGGGCCCTGCGGA
>JAOUMF010000314.1 GCA_029881615.1 Alphaproteobacteria bacterium
CGCGGAGCCCGTTGTAGATTTCATCTTCCCCGCGCCAGGCCAGTTCGTTCTCGGTCACGATGCTGGCGATCGACAGGCCGGTTTTGCGCCCGATCTCAAGGAGTTCGGCGGCCGAGTTGAAAGGATATTTTACCTGGATATTGCGTCCGGCCTCACTATCTTCGGCCTGGGCCTCTTCATCGCTGACCACAAACCCGCCGCCGACCGAATAGTAGATTTCTTCATGCAGCACGCGACCGTTATTGTCGTATGCGAGGAAGCGCATGCCGTTGGAATGCCGGGGCAGCAGTTCGTCGTAATGAAAGACCAGTTGTTTGTTTTCCTGGAAGGGAACAGCCTTCACGCCTTTTAGTTTCAGCGTACCCGCCGCCCGCACCGCTGCGTGCATTTCGTCGGCGGCATCCGGGTCGATCTTGTCGGGCGTTTCGCCCATCAGTCCAAGGATAATGGCCTTGTCGGTGGCGTGACCATGCCCCGTCAGCGCCAGCGAACCGTATAGCCCGACCTCAACGTTTTCCGTCGCGGCGATCAGGTTTCGGGATTCCAGTTCCAGGGTGAATCGATGGGCCGCCCACATCGGGCCGACCGTGTGGGAACTGGAGGGTCCGATTCCGATCTTGAACAATTCGAAGATACTGAGACTCATCTTTTATGCTCCGGCCGGGTAGGGCCATGGGTTGTTTCCGATAGGAAATTTTGTTGATTATTGCCTGACGGCGCGTTTTTGTCCATTATCATAAACATGATGACATCGGCTCCCTGGGGAAAGGCGAGAGCATAGTGAGCAGCCGGAATATTACGCCGCCGCCGATGCGCGGAAGCTTGGACGGGTCGCCCCTGAAGCTGCAGCCCCTGAAGCTGGGGGAAAGGGTGCGGGAAATTCGACGCCGTAATCACTGGACGCTCGAAGATGCGGCCAAGCGAACGGGGCTGGCGCGTTCCACATTGTCGAAGATCGAAAACGAACAGATGTCGCCGACCTTCGATGTGGTTCAGAAACTGGCGGCCGGCATGGAAATCGAACTGCCGCAGCTTTTCGTGGCGACGAAATCTCACCGGGCTTCGGGCCGGCGCGCCATCACCCGCGCGGGCGAGGGACGGCCGCGTGTAACTGCCACTTACGAGCATGAATTGCTGAGCGTGGATCTGGCGCAGCGCAAGATGATTCCCTTCCGCACAACGGTGCGCGCGCGATCCTTCGACGAATTTGTCAGTTGGGTTCGGCATCCTGGCGAGGAATTCCTTTATGTGCTCGATGGAACGATCGCTTTCTATACAGAGTTTTACGAGCCCATTACCCTCGCCGCCGGCGACTCTGTCTATTACGACAGCGACATGGGGCATGCTTGTGTATCGATCAGCGAAGAGGATGCCACGATCCTGTGGGTCTCCACCGGCTGACGGGCCACTCTCGACCATCCCTGTCCCGCTCGGCAATCCCCGGACGGGTAGGGCGTAGGCAACACTTATCGGTGGGTTTTTTGGCGATCGATCTTGCTCCGCTATCGGGTTTCGTATAAGAAACACGGATGCTGTTCACAAGGCTCGCGGTTCCGCCGGGCCGGCAAAATACACAAAGGATACATCCATGGCCGAAGACACTGGATCGCGGGAAAACCTTGCGCGGACCCCGCTGTTCGATCTGCATGTTGAGCTGGGCGCGCGGATGGTTCCATTTGCCGGCTATGCGATGCCGGTTCAGTATAATGGCATTCTTGACGAGCACCGGCATACGCGGAACCAGGCTGGTCTTTTCGACGTATCGCACATGGGGCAGGTTCGGCTCGACGGGCCGGGCGCGGCAGCGGCGATGGAAACGCTGGTTCCCGCCGATATCGCCGGTCTTGGCGCCGGTTGTCAGCGTTATGCCCTGTTTACCAATGACAAGGGCGGTATTCTGGACGACTTGATGGTAACCAACGCGGGCGATCATCTGTTCGTGGTGGTCAATGCCGGATGCAAGGCACAGGATATCGCGCATATGCGTGATCGCATCGGCGGCCTGTGCGAAGTCACCGAACTTTCGGATCGCGCGCTGCTGGCGCTGCAGGGACCGGCGGCCGGCGCGGTGATGGCGCGTTTTGCAGCCGAGACCGCGGAGATGGTCTTCATGACGGCCAAACGGGTGGATATTTTGGGCGCGGATTGCTTCGTTACGCGCTCGGGCTATACCGGCGAAGACGGTTTCGAGATTTCAGTGCCCGCCGACAAGGCCGAGGATCTGGCCCGGCGCCTTTTGGCCGAGGACGAGGTGGCGCCGATCGGCCTGGGCGCGCGCGATTCGCTGCGGCTGGAGGCGGGCCTCTGTTTGTACGGGCACGATATCGATACCGCGACGACCCCGGTCGAGGCACGGCTGGTGTGGGCGATTGGCAAGGCCCGCCGCGCCGGTGGTGCGCGCGCGCTGGGTTATCCGGGCGCCGAAATCGTCGAACAGCAGATTTCCGCCGGCCCTGTCCGAATACGTGTCGGGCTATTGCCGGAAGGTCGCGCGCCGGTGCGCGAGGGCGCGGAACTTCAAGACGGCGAGGGCAGGGTAGTCGGTCATGTGACCAGCGGTGGTTTCGGCCCAACCATGGAAGCACCTGTCGCCATGGGCTATGTCGAGGCGGGCCTCGCGGAAATCGGCACCAGGCTGAACGCCATGGTGCGTGGCAAGGCCCTGCCGGTAACCGTCGCCAAAATGCCTTTCGTGAAACAACGTTACTATCGCGGCTGACCCGCCGTATCCCATATTTGGAGATTGATGCCATGTCGAACGAGCGACTTACTCTGACGGATCTGAAATTGCGTGGCGATTTTATCGGTCGCCATATTGGGCCGGGCGAGCCACAGATGGCGGAAATGCTGAATCTGTTGGGGTTGAAGTCGCTTGACGAGTTGATCGACAAGGCGGTTCCGAAGGTTATTCGTTCGGATGATGAGCCGATGGACTTGCCGCCGGTACTGACCGAACGCGAAACCCAGGCGGTATTGCGCCGGGTTGCCGAGCGTAACAAGGTGTTCATCTCGATGATCGGCATGGGGTATCACGGCACCATCATGCCGCCGGTGATCCAGCGCAACGTGCTGGAAAATCCTGGCTGGTATACGGCGTATACCCCATATCAGGCCGAAGTCAGCCAGGGTCGGCTGGAAGTGTTGCTTGCCTATCAGCAGATGGTCATGGACATGACCGGCATGGAGCTGGCAAACGCGTCGCTTCTGGACGAGGCGACGGCGGCGGCCGAGGCCATGGCCATGTCGCATCGTCTCGCCAAGGGAAAATCAAATGTCTTCTTTGTCGACAAGGTGTGCCATCCCCAGACGATCGAAGTCGTGCGAACCCGTGCGCGGCCATTGGAGATCGAAGTTGTGGTCGGCGACCCTGAAGTCGACCTCGATCAGCATGATGTGTTCGGCGCCCTGATTCAGTATCCGGGTTCCTGCGGCGCGGTGCGCGATCTGGCGCCGGTGATTGCCAAAATTCACGATAAAGGCGGCCTGGCTACGGTCGCCGCCGATATTCTGGCGCTGGTCATGCTGACGCCGCCGGGCGAGATGGGAGCCGATATCGCGATCGGTAATACCCAGCGTTTTGGTGTGCCGATGGGTTATGGCGGCCCGCATGCCGCTTATTTCGCCACGCGTGAGGAATATAAGCGCCAGATGCCGGGCCGTATTATCGGCGTGTCAGTCGATTCCGAGGGGAACCGGGCATTGCGCATGGCGATGCAAACCCGCGAACAGCATATCCGCCGGGAAAAAGCGACCAGCAATATCTGCACCGCGCAGGTGCTGTTGGCTATGCTGGCGGCGCTCTATGCGGTCTATCACGGGCCGGTCGGGCTCAGCCGCATCGCCGGGCGCGTCCACCGGATGACCGTCATCATGGCCGAAGGGCTGCGTCGGCTGGGTTACGAGGTTGTCCATGATTCCTTCTTCGACACGGTCACGCTTCACCTGCCGGGTAATGCCAGGCGGCTAGCCGCCGCGGCACGGGCCGCGCGCATCAATCTTCGGGTTATCGACGCCGACCATCTGGGCATTACCTTCGACGAAACAACGCAACGCAAGAATCTGTCGGCGCTTTGGCGGGTCTTCTCGGCGAAGGCGGATGATTTGCTGGATATCGATGT
>JAOUMF010000006.1 GCA_029881615.1 Alphaproteobacteria bacterium
CGTCATCCCCCAGGCTCGGCCCTTCCTGCTTTATGTGCTGGGTCGTTATACGGTTGGCCAGAAATCGGTTCCCCAGGACCTGCTGCCCTTCATGACCGAAGCGGAGGCCGTGGATGCCGACTGGGCTATCTGTGCTTTTGGCGCCCGTGAATGCGCTTGCGCCTTGACGGCGGCGGCATTGGGCGGCCATGTTCGTGTCGGGTTCGAGAACAATACCCTCATGGCTGACGGTTCGGTGGCAGCGGACAATGCGGCGCTGGTAACCCAGGTCGCATCCGCGGCCGGGCTGATGGGCCGGTCGCTGGCCGGGGCCGCCGATGCGAGGGCTTATCTGGGAAGATCATGAAGCACATAATTCGATTGATGATTGCGGGATTCATGCTGGCGGGCATGGGTTCCGGCTTCGCGCGGGCAGACAACCACGACTCCGACACCGGCGAGACCGCCACGACTGGCGCGCCCCCCGCGAACGGCGAGGCCGCCGAGGACGAGCCCGGGGTCGATGGCGCGGGGCATGAGATTGTAATTGGCGCCGGCGCGGTCTCCGGCGTCTATTTCCCCGCCGCCGGTGCAATTTGCCGCGTGATCGCCGCGGGTGATGCCGAAACGCGCTGCCTCGTCGAAAGCAATGCCAATTCCTCGATCAATATCGAACGCCTGACCAGCGGCCTGCTGGATTTCGCCATCGTGCAGTCCGACTGGCTGATGCATGCCGCGCGGGGCACCAACCTGTTTCAGGCCAACGGGCCCGACGAGTCCTTGCGCGCGGTAATGGCGCTGCATGCCGAACCCCTGACCCTGATCGTGCGAACCGGCGCCGACATCGCGGGGCCGGCGGATCTGAAAGGCAAGCGCATCAGCGTCGGGCCGCCCTTCACCTATCAGCGCGTGCTGTTGGAAACGTTGCTGCGGGCCTGGGACATCGATACGGACGATCTGGCGCTGGTGCAGGAGATTACGGCCACCGAACAATTCGCGGCGCTTTGCGCGGGTGACATCGATGCCGGCGCCATCGTAACGGCCCACCCCTCGCCGGCGTTGGCCGATGCGATGCGGCGGTGCGATCTGAAGCTGGCGCCGATTGCCGGCGACGAATTGAATGAGTTGCTGGCTGCACGGCCGGAACTGTCGGCGGCGATGATCCCCGGCGGGCTCTACAAAGGGGTGCCGAACGCGGTTCCAACTTTTGGCCTGCGCGCTATTCTGGCGTCCACGGTCAATGTCGAGGACAGCCTTGTCGAGCAGGTGACAGGGGCGGTTCTGGACGCGATGGCTGAGTTCACCGGTCAACATCCGGCACTGGCCGGCATCACCGCGGACAGCATGACTTCCGCGAGCATTGCCTTGCCACTCCATCCCGGGGCCAAGGCGGCCATTCGCGCCAGGGGATTGCTGCCCGCCGAATAGCGAACCGTCGCGGCGCAAATCTATTTCACGGTTGACGCTGTGTGAACAGGGCGGGCATATATATACGTAACCATATGGATGGGGCGGCTTTGTAAATGCATGGTGAAATGCCGTGCCGCCCTGATAAATAGCGCTAGAACCTAGCGTAATATGAACATTAAACGGGAGCTTCCAATGAAGATGAAATTTCTGACAGCAGCCGCGATCGCAGCTGCCGCGACTATTGGCATGTCCACGGTCGGCTCTGGCCCGGCCCAGGCCGAACAACAGTTCGTCACCATCGGTACCGGCGGCGTTACCGGCGTGTATTACCCCACCGGCGGCGCGATCTGTCGCCTGGTCAACAAGAACCGCAAGGAACATGGAATCCGCTGTTCAGTGGAAAGCACCGGCGGCTCGGTCTACAACGTCAACACGATCCTGGCCGGCGAACTGGACATGGGCGTGGCGCAGTCGGACGTGCAGTACAATGCCTATACCGGTAGCGGCAGCTATGCCGACAAAGGCCCCGCCAAGGAACTGCGCGCGGTGTTCTCGGTGCATCCCGAGCCGGTGACCATCCTGGCCCGTCGCGATTCCGGCATCACGCATATCGATCAAATCAAGGGCAAGCGCTTCAATATCGGTAATCCGGGGTCGGGCACGCGCGACACCTGGGAGGTCATCGAAAAGGCGCTCGGCTGGAAACGGTCGGATCTGGCGCTGGGCGCGGAGTTGAAATCGGCCGAAACTGGTCAGGCCCTGTGCGACAACAAGATCGACGCCTATTTCTGGCTGGTCGGCCATCCCAATGCGCTCGCCAAGGAAACAGTGAGTTCTTGCGACGCGGTCCTGGTGGAAGTGTCGGGCCCCGGCATCGACAAACTGGTCAAGGACAACCCCTTCTATCGCTATGCGACCATCCCCGGTGGCATGTACAGCAGCAATCCCAAGGACGTGAAGACATTTGGCGTCGGCGCCACTTTCGTGTCCTCCACGGCCGTATCCGAAGAGGTCGTCTATCAGGTCGTCAAGGCGGTCTTCGAGAATTTCGACGATTTCAGGAAGCTGCATCCGGCCTTCGCGAACCTGAAAAAGGAAGAAATGGTTCGTGATGGCTTGTCGGCTCCGCTGCATGCCGGTGCGATCAAATATTACAAGGAAGCAGGTCTTCTGAAATGAGTCCTTGGGGGGACGCCTTCGCGGGCGCCCCCCATTCCTTTGTCAGAGAGCTCGACAAGGATTGGGCCATGCCCGAAGCCGCTGTGAAAATCATCCGGAATCTCAGGCTGGCAATCTTGCTGGCAGGGGTGGCTGCGACCTTTTTTCGGCCCCAACCGGCCGCCGCCGAACTGGATATCGTCATTGGAACCGGCAGTGTTCTCGGGGTTTACTTCCAGGTGGGCCGCGGCATCTGCGGACTTGTCAATCAGAAGGTCAAGGACGTGAGATGTTCGGCGGTGCCAACCGCGGGATCGCTGTTCAATATGGACAGCGTCCGCGACAACGCCTTTGAAGTCGGGATCATTCAGTCCGACGTGCAGTACAAGGCGTTCAAACGTACCGGTGGGTTGGAATTCATCGATGTTGGATATGAAAATATCCGCACCCTGTTTTCAGTGCATGGTGAGCCTTTCACCCTGGTCGCCCGGCGAGATTCCGGGATCGGGTCGCTGGCCGATCTGGAAGGACGGCGCGTGAACCTGGGCAATCCGGGATCGGGTCAGCGCGCCACCATGCAGGTGGTCATGGACGCCATGGGGTGGACCCAGAAAAGCTTTGCGCTGGCTGGCGAATTGCCGGCTTCGCAGCAGTCGCTGGCGCTTTGCCACGGCCAGATCGAGGCAATGGTCTATGTTGTCGGGCATCCCAACAAATCCATCACCAAGGCGACGGACTTGTGCGATGCGGTGATCGTGAACGTGGAAGGGCCGCAGATCGACCAGCTGGTCGCCGGAAATCCATACTATTCCTACATGACGATTCCGGGTGGCATTTATGTGGGCAATGACGAGCCCGTTCGAACCTTCGGTGTTCGTGCCACGGTCGTCGTGGCCGAGGATATGGACGACGACACGGCTTATGGAATCGTCAAGGCGGTGTTCGACAATCTGGAAAAATTCCGGCGCATGTATCCGGCTTTCGGACAGCTGGATCCCAAGAGCATGGCCACGGAAGGGTTGACCGCACCTTTGCATGAAGGTGCCAAGCGCTACTATCGCGAAAAAGGCCTGATGTAACCGATCGCCGGATCGTACGGCGGCAAGAAACAGACAAGGGGACCCACGGTGACGGCAAACAACCCGTTGACCGAAGAATCGGTACAGGATTTCATTGCGGAGGTGGATACGGGCGCACGGGCGCCGACGGGCCACTTTTCGCGCAATGTGTTGTTTTACGTACCGATGGCCTGGTCGCTGTTCCAGCTATGGATCGCGTCCCCGTTGCCGTACTTGCTGGCGGATTACATCCCGCTGATGAACGATACCCATACGCGGGCGATCCATCTGGCGTTTGCGATTTTCCTGGCCTATCTGTCCTATCCGGCACTGAAACGATCGCCCCGTGACCGAATTCCGTTTCAGGACTGGGCGCTGGCGCTGATCGGTGCCTTCGCCGCCTGCTATATTGCGATCTTCGCCGTTGCGCTATCCACAAGGCCCGGATTGCCGATTACGGCCGATCTGGTTGCCGCCGGGGTCGGGATGGTCTGTCTGCTGGAGGCGACCCGCCGATCGCTTGGTCCACCGCTGTTGCTGGTGGCGCTGCTGTTCCTGTCCTATGTGTTTTTCGGTCATCTGGCGCCCGATGTGATTGCCTGGAAGGGCGCATCCTTCACCAAGGCAATGTCGCACCAGTGGCTGACCCAGGAAGGCGTGTTCGGCATAGGGCTGGGTGTATCCACGACCTTTGTTTTCCTGTTCGTTCTGTTCGGCGCATTGCTGGACAAGGCCGGCGCGGGCAACTACTTCACCATGGTCGCCTTCTCGCTGCTGGGCCATCTGCGCGGCGGGCCAGCCAAGGCCGCCGTCGTATCCTCGGCGATGAACGGGATGATCTCGGGCTCGTCGATCGCCAATGTGGTTGTCACCGGTACCTTCACCATCCCCTTGATGAAGCGGGTTGGATTTCCGGCCGAAAAGGCCGGCGCGATCGAGGTCGCTTCATCCACCAACGGTCAGTTGATGCCACCGATCATGGGCGCGGCGGCATTCCTGATGATCGAATATGTCGGCATATCCTATGTCGAGGTCATCAGGCATGCCTTCCTTCCAGCGGTTATCTCATACATCGCGCTGATCTATATCGTGCATCTGGAAGCCTGCAAGGCCGGCATGGAAGGGTTGCCGCGGCGTACCGTCACCCCGTTGATGCAACGCATTTTCGGCCTGGTTATTACCCTGCTGGGAATGGTGATTCTGTCTGGCGTCATATATTTCGGTTTCAGTTGGGTGAAGGATGTTGCCGGGGATGCCTCGGCATGGATCGCCGGGGCGGTAATCCTGGCGGCCTATTTCTTCCTGATGCGTATAGCCGCGTCGGTGCCGGATCTGGGCGACGAGGCCGCGATCACCAAAATGGAATATCTGCCGGAAACCGGACCGACCATAAAGTCCGGGCTGCATTTCCTGTTGCCGGTGGTGGTGCTGATCTGGTGTCTGGTGGTCGAGCGTTTCTCCCCCGGCCTGGCCGCATACTGGGCCTCGTTGCTGATGATATTCGTGGTCGTTACCCAGGACATCGTGAAGAACTTTTTCCGCGGCGGTTCGCCCGACTATGCGAACGCGTTGCGCAGCGGGTTGCGCCACACCGCCGACGGCCTGGTCTTCGGCGCCCGCAACATGATCGGCATTGGAATCGCGACCGCGGTTGCCGGTATCGTCGTCGGCACGGTGACGCTGACGGGTATCGGCCTGGTAATGACCGAATTCGTCGAGTTCATTTCCGGCGGCAACCTGATCCTGATGCTGCTGTTTACCGCCTTCATCAGCCTGTTGCTGGGCATGGGTCTGCCGACCACGGCAAACTATATCGTGGTCTCGACCCTGATGGCGCCGGTAATCGTAACGCTGGGGGCAGAGCAGGGACTGATCGTTCCGTTGATCGCGGTGCATATGTTCGTGTTCTATTTTGGCATTCTGGCCGACGATACACCGCCGGTGGGGCTGGCTGCGTTCGCGGCTGCGGCTATTTCGCGTGGCGACCCGATTCGTACCGGTATTCAGGGCTTCATGTATGATATCCGCACCGCAATTCTGCCTTTCATGTTTATCTTCAATACCGAACTCCTGCTGATCGGCATCGAAAGCGTTTGGCATCTGATCCTGGTGGTGACGGCGGCGGTTGCCGCCATGCTGCTGTTTGCCGCCGGTACCCAAGGCTATTTCCTGGTGCGCAGCAAACTGTGGGAATCGCTGGCGATGATCCTGATCGCCTTCACCCTGTTCAGGCCGGGATTCTGGATGGATATGGTGTCGCCACCGCTGGAGACTCGTCCTCCGCAGGACATCATGGCGATCGCAGAGAAACAAGATCCGGACGCCTTTCTACGCGTTACCATGTCCGGAGAAACGATTGACGGCGATTTTGTAACCAGGATCGTGCCGCTGCCGTTGGGCCCGGCGGCTAGCGGCCCGGAACGGCTGTCCCACGCGGGCGTTGAAATCCGTGAGGATGGCGGCAAAGTGCTGGTCGATAATATCGTCTTCGGCACCGCCGCCGAAAAGGCGGGCGTCGATTTCGATTGGGAAATAATTGATGTGCAGGCCGAGGCCGACCAGCCGCCCAAATATTTGTTCTACGTCCCGGCATTGTTACTTTTTGTCGTTATCGTGGTCACGCAGCGCCGCCGCAAGGCCGCGCTGGCGCCTGCCTAGGGAGAAGCCAATATGTACAAGAACATCCTGCTCGCCATTGATCTGAACGAGCCTTCTTCCTGGGAAAAGGCGCTTCCGGTGGCCCTGGCGCAGGTCAGGGGTGGCGGCGAGAATCTCCATCTGATGACCGTGGTGCCTGATTTCGGGATGGCCATTGTCGGCTCGTTCTTTCCCGCTGATTACGAGAAGAAGGCGCTGGCCGAGGCGGACGAGGCGCTGGGCGCGTTCGTGGCGGCGAATATCCCCGGCGAGATCAATGTCGCCCATACCGTCGCCCATGGTGCGATTTACAAGGAAGTGCTCGCCGAAGCGGAACGCATCGGCGCCGACCTTATCGTCATGGCATCGCATCGGCCCGCGCAGAGCGATTACCTGCTGGGTCCGAACGCGGCGCGGGTCGTGCGCCATGCCACCTGCTCGGTGCTGGTGGTCCGGGGCTAGCGGTTCAGGGGGCGCGTTGCGCTTTCCAGCCAGGCTGCCGTCTTATCATCGACCTGCGAAATCAGAGCTTCACGCACCCGCCCATGGTAAGCGTTCAACCATTCGGTTTCGGCTTGAGTCAACAATGACGGGTCCACCAGATCCAGATCGATGGGGGCCAGGGTAAGGGTTTCAAAGCCAAGCATCGGCTTTTCGGCGCCCTCGATCTCCAGCGCGGTGACGCAAACCAGATTTTCGATGCGAATACCGTACGCGCCCGTCTTGTAGTAGCCGGGCTCATTGGAAATGATCATGCCGGGTTTCAGCGCCACGCTGTTGGGTATCTTGGAAATCCGCTGCGGCCCTTCATGAACGCCCAGATAACTGCCGACGCCATGGCCGGTGCCGTGATCATAGTCCAATCCCGCCTGCCACAGCGCGTGCCGCGCAAGGATGTCCAGTTGCGAACCGCTGGTGCCTTCCGGGAAACGCACAGTGGCAAGAGCGATATGACCCTTGAGCACCCGGGTAAAGCGGTCGCGCATTTCCGCTGTCGGATCACCGATGGCGACCGTGCGAGTCACGTCGGTCGTGCCATCGCGATACTGTCCGCCGGAATCGACCAGATACAGCTCGCCCAGGCCCAGCATGCGGTCGCTTTCCGGCGTCACCGAATAATGCACGATGGCACCGTTCGGACCGGAGCCGGAAATAGTGCGGAAGGAAAGATCGGTAATGTGCTCGCCCTCGAAGCGCAGAGCTTCCAGCCTGTCCGCCGCCGCGATTTCGCCGACGCCGCCCTTGGGGGCCTCCGCCGCCAGCCAGGCGAGGAAGCGGCTCAACGCTACCCCGTCGCGGCGATGGGCCTTGCGCATGCCCTCGATCTCCACCTGATTCTTGCAGGCCTTGGGCAGCTGGCAAGGGTCGTCGGCGCGCACTATTTGTGCCCCGGCCTTTCCCAGCCGTTCGAACACCAGCGCCGCCGTGCCAGAGGGATCGGCCAGCACCCGGTTATTCCCCAGTGCCCATAGCGCGCCCTCGAATTCGGTGGCGTCGCGAATTGTCACGTCCCCACCCAGATGTGCCGCCAGATCAGGCCCTATCTTTGCGGGGTCAACGAACCATTCCGCGCGCCCGGTGGCATACAGGATGGCAAAGGAAAGCGGCAGCGGGCTGTGCGCTACATCGCCGCCGCGGATATTCAGTAGCCAGGCGATGGAATCCGGTGCCGTGACGACGGCGCTGTCGGCGCCCGCGTCAGCCAGGCTTTTTGCCACTCGCTGACGTTTGGCAGCGGAGGATTCACCGGCAAAGGCCTCGTCATGCGGCCTGACGGGGGCGGCGGGCGCGGCCGGGCGATCGGTCCAGGCGGCATCCAGCGGGTTATGTTCCACGGCCACGATCTCGCCGCCCGCCTTCTCCGCCGCCTTGCGCCAGACATCCAGCCCGCGTTCGGTATGGAGCCAGGGGTCGTAACCCAGCCGACCGCCCCTGCCCAGATGTTCGGCGACCCAGTCCTTGGGCGGTTCGTCGCTGATATGGCGGATGTCGAACAGGCCGGCATCCACCTGCTCGCGAATCTGGATGGTATAGCGCCCGTCGGTAAAGGCCGCCGCATTGTCCTTCAGAATTACAGCGGCCCCGGCCGATCCGGTAAAGCCGGTGATCCAGGCCAGTCGTTCCGCGCTGGGCGGCAGATATTCATTCTGGAATTCATCGGCATGGGGCACGATGAAACCATCCAGCCCCTGGCGCGCCAATTCAGCCCGTAATTTATCCAGCCTCGCCTTCATCCGCCGCCTCCGCCGTTCGATATACCGTCAAGCTAGGGCCGCGACGCCCTTCCGGCAACCCACAAGCGAGGGTGCCTTTATTCCGCCGGCACCGGGTGATATTTGCCGTCCGTGCCCAGGAACTCCTTGCCGTCGTCGCGATAGAAACTATCCGCCCCGGCGTCGCGCAGGATCGCCAGCATGTGCGGCACCTGATGGGCTTCCTGTTCCAGCCGGGTTATGACCGCGGACGGGCCGATTTCATCCAGCAGTTCGAACGGACCTTTCTTCCAGGCAAAACCCCAGCGCATGGCGCGGTCCACATTGACGATATCGTCGGAAATCTGCGGCACCAGGTCGGCGGCATAGACCAGCGCGCCACCCATACAGGCCCAGGCTAACCGCCCCTCGACATCCTCGGCGAACAGCAGCGACCTGGCGTCGCCATGGCTGGGCGTAACTTCCATGGCCGGCCGCCACGCGCCAGTCAACAGGTCGAAGGTTTCCTTCGTGCGGCTGCCGTCCTCATGCTTGGTCAGCTTGTAGAAGCCGCCGCCGGTCTTGCGGCCAAGCTGGCCGCGCGTCATCATCTCTTGCTCGGCGGGCGGGAAGTTCAGATAGCCCCGGCCGGCATCGTCGGCCGGCAGGTTGCGATCCAGGTTCTTGCCCACGAAGTCCATGATATCAAGGCCGATCAGATCGATCAGCCCGTAAAGCCCGGTCGAGGGCAGCCCCACCGGCGCCCCCATCAGCGCGTCGACCATTTCCATGGAGAGACCCTGTTCCAGCCCGGCCCGCGCCTTGTGCAGCCCGGCCAGCATCCAGTAACAGCCGATGCGGTTGCCGATGAAGTTCACCGTGTCCTTGGCATGGACCACGCCCTTGCCGAGACGCTTGCCGCAGAATTCGGCCAGCGCATCCACCGCATCCTGGGTGGTGTCGGCGTCGGGCACCAATTCCATCAGCTTCATTACCTTCACCGGATTGAAGAAATGGGTGACAGTCACGTCGCGGCGCAGGCGGTCCGGCATGCCTTCGGTGATCGAACGCAGCGGAATGCCCGAAGTGTTGGTGCTGACCACCGAGCCGTCCTTGCGCAGCGGCTCCAGCTTTTCGAACAGCGCGCGCTTGGTGGCGAGATCCTCGATCACCGCCTCGCAAATCCAGTCGAATTCCGCAATTTTTGCCAGTTCATCGAACGACCCCGTCTCGATCCGCGCCGCCGCCTCGGGCGTGTCGACCGCCGGCGGGCGCCCGTTGACGATCCGGTCCAGCGCCTTTTCGGCGGCTTCGTTCGTTACGTCCAGCAACAGCACGCGGCATCCGGCCTCGGCGCAGGCGCCGGCGATCCCGGCCCCCATGGTGCCACCGCCCAGAACGGCGACGGAGTCTATTTTACGGGTCATGCGGTGGTCCTTTTCACGCGTCAAATCAGCGCGGAAATGGATAGTGGATCGGGGCGCTGCTTGCAACATTTTCAGCCGCCGGGGCAGCCACCAGGGACAACGCCGCCGCCGGAAACAGGTATCGGGGATCCGCCATATCAGCCAGGTGGGCGATATACAAAAGCGCGAACTTCGCTAACGTTGCGGGCAGCATCACAAGCCGTTTGAGGTCGATATGAATTCCAGCAGAACAGATCGTCATTCACTTTCAAGAGTCATACCGTTTCTGTTTACGCTAGCGATCCTTTCAGGATGCGCGATGGGGGCCGCGTATAAAGAGGATTTCAGCCAGGTAACACTGACCACAGTGGAGATGGGCAAGGTTACGATGGGCCTGCCCGCCGGCTGGAAGCCCGATCCCGACAGCGTCGATGGTGAAAAAGTTGTCGCGGCCTTCGTCAACGACGCGATCGGCGGCTATGGCGAGGTGAAATGTTATTCTGTTCTGGTCAGCTTCAATACAATGCAGATTTTCGGTCAAAATGACGGAATCATCGCAGCGGGCGCCGATCCGGTACATGTCGCCGGTCCGTGGGCGTTGGGCGCTAACAAATATTCGCGTGTATTCGATGTTTACACGGGAACCGTGACCCGAAAGGGTCAGGAAGTCCAGGTGGCGTCCTATACCGGATACAACATCAACACGGCGCTTTCACCCTGTTACGCGGCGGTTCTGGTGGTCATGCCCGATGACAAATATAGCGGGGAATTCAATCCCGTATTCGCCGCCATGCTTGACAGTGTCGTCACGCACTGACGAGGGCATGCCATGAAAAGGAACATTATCTTTTGCTGCGCTGCCGCGGCGATGTTGCCGCTGTCGCTGGCCGGTTGCATGACCACCGTTACGCAGAAACCCATGCTCGTGAAAGAGGCGCGCATACGGGCCGAAGCCGATAAAAACGCGCCGGCGGCCTGGAAACTGCCATTGGGCAGTGGCCAGATCGACGATATGACCATTCTGTCACCAGGGCGGCTTCTTATGACGATCCGCAAGGCAGCTTCCCTGACCGGTGGCCAGCACGTGATGCTGGTGGATATGGATACCGGAAAACAGTTGTGGCGCTATGACGGGAAAGGGCACAAGGGCGAGTTCCAACGTGTTTTGGCGTCGCCGGATACGGTTTTATACCGTTTCGACAGCGAGGACGGCGAGGAACTAACGCTGGTCGCCCTGGACGCCGCAAACGGGTCCGAGCGCTGGACCCAGACCATGGACGGCGGGTCTGTCATGTTTCACCCGCTGCTGGCGGACGGCCTCGTACTCGTCATTGGAAATCTCAAGGACAGCATCACCGCCACCGCCCTCACGCTATCATCGGGCCATAAGGGCTGGGAGCGAAAGTTTGCATCCGCGACAGCCGGTGCGGGTGATCGGCCCTTACCGCTGATAACACCCGATGGCATGTGGTTTTTCTACGATGGGGTTGAGAAAATCTCGACCGGTAATGGCAACACCATCTGGCGCCGGGGCGATCTGTCCGCTGAAACCGGGCTGTCGCCGCGGCTTGTGGAAGATGCCCTTTATCTCATGGATACCGGACGGACCCTGCACCGGCTGGCCGCCGCCTCCGGCAAGAGCCAGTGGCGGTCTACCGCACCAGCCGACACCGCCAGGGTCACCAATATCTATCCGCTCGGCGACCGAATTTACCTGCGGGGGATGAATCCCGACGCCCCCACGGCGGCCAAACTGCTTGTTTCGGTCCGGGCGGGCGACGGCAAGCCACAATGGCGATATGGTAGCCAGGAGTTCATCGTCAGCAATCTGATCGAAGACGACGGAAAACTGTTTTTTGCAACCCGGTCCCACCTGGGGGCGGTCGACGCGGTCTCCGGAAAGCCTCTTTTCTTGACGGAAATCACCAATTCCGGACGGACATTCCCGGTTCAGATACGACTTTTCGGCGGCAAGGTCGCGTTCATCGGCGAACTCATCATCGCCGCCGTCGATACGAAGCAAGGCAAGACAGTCTATTCGCACGGATTTGACCCCGTCGACGATTTTGCAAGCCTGAACAATATCGAATCCACCATCCGCAACAACACGGGCGGAGGGCGCGGATCGGATAATGCCTTCGGCGACATGGCCACCCGCGCCGCCGCCAATTCAGCGCGCTATCAGGAACAATCCAACCATTACGCCACAATCGCAAGCCGGGAAACGGGCTTTAAGGCCCAAAGCGCAAAGATCAAGGCCGACATGAATGCCGACTTCGCCAAGGCGGAAATGAATGTGTCGCTCATCTCCAGTTCCCTTGCCCTCGGCCAGGCGATGGCGGAAGCCCAGTGGAACGCCGACCTGAAAGCGGAAGTCAGGCGTCAGGAATATTTGCGGCGGGTAATTACATTCCTGTATCCGGCAATGGAGCAGGGTGAGTACGTCTACCGACCGATGCGCGATGCACGATCGAGGACGGCGCAGTTCGCAGGGGTGGCCGTGATTCATATGCCTTCGGGCAAGATCGCCGAAACCAGCCTTTCGGCGCAGCACTTTATCTACGGTCTGTGGAACCTCATCGATTTCGACAAGGGGCTGGTCTACCACAACGGTGTTGGCCTGGACCCCGCCGATTACACCTATGACGGCCAGACCGGCCATTTCCCGACCGATTACTTGAATACCTTCCTCATCGCACAGCCAATCAGGATTCCGCGATGATCGAGTTGATCTTTCGGGGCACGTGACGGTGTTCTTCACGCGTCAAATCAACGCGGTAAAGGGCCGTGGATCGGGATCAGGTTGGCAAAACGCCCAGCGTCGAGTATTAAACATGGAATAATATGTGTAATGAGCAGTTATATTAATAACTAGACCAGATAATACCGCTGAACCGGGCACCCGATCCCGGATGGCGCGACCCGAGACCAGCCGTAACGCTGGTTTCCCGATAACGCCAACAAAATGAAACAAACATAAGGATCAGGGCATGCTGAGATTCGGAATCCGTCTATTGGCCGTGACCGCGTTGGTTTTGCTGGCCGGCGCGGCTAATGCGCAAACCAGTTTCGAAGAACTTTCCGGCAAGTTCGCGATCGATCTGCCGGACGGTTATGAACTACAACCGCAGAAATACTCCATACTGTTCCAATTTTGGGGTCCCGCCGGCCAGATCATGATGGTGTTGGAGGAAGGCGGGACGGACCTTGCGGAGAGCTATGAGTCGGCCTTGTCCAATCTGGACGGCACGTTGAAAAACCCCGAACCCATAGCGCCAGTCGTCACCATGACCCTGAACGGCAGTCCTGCAAAATGGGGCATCTACAAGGGAACGGTTGAGAGTGATGGCAAGACGGTTCCACTTTACACCTATGTGGGCAGCATGCTGATTGATGATGGCAGCGTATATTTCCTGTCATTTGTCAGCGAGGGAAGTCACCTGACATGGGGCGAAAAGGTCACGAAGTCGTTTTACAGCCTGCGCAACGTGGACAGCCCGCTGACCGGCGCACGCGACGTCAAACCGGCTGGCTAAGCGCCAGCCCGATCATTCGGCAAAATCTGAAATTCAAATAAGGCAGGAGGTTTGTATGTTCATCGTTTCCATAACTTTAAAGCACGTATTCAGGTTGGCGGCCATTGCCGGAACGGCCCTTATATTGAGCGGCTGCCTTGGTGGCCCCAGCATCCCCGATTATCCGGGAAGCGGCGCCGCGGAACCCGCGAAACTGACGGAAGTCGTCTTTGAAAAAGCGACAATCAGCCTGGCGCCCGGTTGGGACAAAGACACAAGCATGGTCAACAACGACACCATCGTCGCCGGCTTCAAGAAAGGCCCGTCCATCGGGTATGTCCAATGCATGAGCTCGTTGCTCAAAGCCGATGTCGTCGGTGACGTCATGCGTGAGGGCGTTGCGGGGGCCAGTGGCAATGCGCAACTGGTTCGTGGGCCTTTTGCCGTGGCCGGGGGACTTAACAAGCCTTACATCGAAGTTCACCAGGGCACGGTAACGTCGGAAGGCCAGGAAATCGACGCCGCTTTTTACATCGGATACAACAGCTTCCGCTATCTGGGATGCAATTACGGCGTCATGCTGATCCACACGGGCACCCCGAATCCGGAGACCGAAGCCGAATTCGTCGCGATGTTCCGCACGCTCAAATAAGCGGAGGTGGCCATATGTCGAAATTATCCGTTTCGCGCGCGGCAATTGTCGCGCTGGCCTTCCTGACCGCGGGATGCCTGCAAACCAACTTCCAGGTTCCGGTCAGGGTTTCCGACCAGAATCTTCGGGCGGAGGCGGAAAAAGGCCGGCCGGCGGCGTGGAAGCTGCCGCTGGGCGCGGGACGGATCGACGACATGGCATTCCACTCGCCCGGGCGGCTGCTGGTCAGCCTGCGCAAGAACCAGTCCGTCGCCGGCGAACAGTACGCCATGCTGGTCGATATGGCGACGGGCCGCCCCTTGTGGCGATACGAGCCGGCGAACAGGAAAGGCGAATACAGCCGGGTTCTGGCAACGCAGGACATCATCCTTTACGCCTTCCATAACGAAGACAAAGTCACCCTTGTGGCGGTGTCGGCGTTGGATGGAACCGAACGTTGGGTGGCACCTGACATCCAGGGAAGCGCCCGCTTCCAACCGCTTCCGGACCAGGGTGTGATCCTGGCAACCAGTGCCGGCAAGGGCACGGCGACGCTCGCCGCTTACGACCTGGGCTCCGGCATGATTCGATGGAATCGCCAGTTCAACCTGCCCCAGGATATCGCGATACCGGCCATGCGGGTGACCGCGCAGGGCGAGGTATGGACCTTCCATGGGGCGGTCGAAAAGCTCTCGGCGAAGAACGGCAAGACAGTCTGGCGCCGCGACGGCATAAGTCTTGCCGGCGCATCACCGGCGCTTGATGGCGATTCATTGTATTTGGTTGACACTGCGGGCCTGATTCAACGGCTTTCGGCTGGCACGGGAAAAACCATCTGGACCAAGGCGCCGCCGGCGGGCGTGACCGTCACCAATATTTTCCCGCTCAACGACCGGGTCTATCTGCGCGGTAGCGATGCAAACAGCAAGAAATACCCGTTTATCGCCATGGATCGGCGAACCGGTCGCATCCTTTGGCACCGGATCACCAAGGAACCGATCGTCAGCAATTTGCTGGAACATGGAGGGCGGGTATTTTTCGCAACGCCTTCGACCGTTGGCGCCCGGGATCTGACCAGCGGGAAGAGTTATTTCGAGGAGACAATCACCAATTCGGGCCGCACCTACCCCGTTCATCTGAAACGATTTGGCAACAAGGTCGTTTTCATCGGCGAACTGATCGTGGCCGCGGTTGATACAAAAACAGGCAAAAAACTCTATTCACACGGGCTGGACCCGGTGGATCTTGAAGCCAGCATGACCTCGCTGGACGCCAGGCTTGAAAAGCTGCAGGCCAAACAGGCCGCAGGTTCCGGCGACTCTTCGTCCGGCGCCATCGCGATGGCCGACTTCCATTCGGGGATGGCGCA
>JAOUMF010000315.1 GCA_029881615.1 Alphaproteobacteria bacterium
GAAGGTTTCCCCTTCGCCACCGCGCGCGAGATCGAAATCGGCTACGCCAAACTGCTGGCCCAGCGCATCACTTATGTGGGCGAGCTGGGCTGGGAGCTTTACATCCCCACCGAATTCGCCCCCGACGTATTCGATCGGATCATGGAAGCGGGTGAGGAGTTCGGCTTGAAGCTATGCGGCCTGCATGTGCTGGATTCCCTGCGTATCGAGAAGGCCTTCCGGCATTTCGGCCATGACATCACCGACGAGGATACGCCGGTGGAGGCCGGACTGATGTTCGCCAGCGCGATGGATAAATCCATTCCCTTTATCGGCCAGGATGCCATTGCACGCCAGAAAGCCGAGGGCGTGCCAAGGAAGCGCATGGTGCAATTCCTGTTGGATGATCCCGAGCCGCTGCTCTACCACAACGAACCGATCTGGCGCGATGGCGTGATCGTCGGGCGCACGACATCCGGCAATTACGGCCACGCGTTGGGCGGCGCGGTCGGCATGGGCTACATCGAATGTCCCGATGGCGTGACCATGGATTTCGTAAATTCCGGCAAGTTCGAGATCGAGGTCGCCGGCGAAAAATATTCGGCGAAAGCCAGCCTTCGGCCGCTATACGATCCAAAGGCGGAGCGGGTAAAGATCTAGGGAGAGCGAGAATGGCTGAAGCAGAAGCACAGAATCGCCGGCGGGGCGGGCGGGCGGCGCGGCAAGCAGAGCGGGCCGCGCCCCTGAGCGATGACATCAAGCCTGTTAGACCCGGAATGACAGGGGGGCAATACAAACCCCTGACCGACGCCGAGGTGCTGAAAATCCACAATGCGGTGCTGGATGTTCTGGAAACCATCGGGCTCGGCGATGCCATTCCCAGCTGTATCGAGGCGGTTACCGCGGTTGGCGGACGGGTGAACGATGAGGGTCGGTTGCTGTTCCCCCGGGCGCTGATCGAGGATACGCTGGCCAAGGCCGCCCGGAATTTCACCCTGCATGCGCAAGACCCCGCGCTGGATATGGAGCCCTCTGGCAAGCGGGTCTATTACGGCACCGCCGGCGCGGCGGTCCATATGGTCGACGCTGTGACTGGCGAACATCGGGATTCGACCCTGGCCGACCTCTACGATATCGCCCGCCTGGTGGACCGCCTGGACCATGCGGCTTTCTATCAGCGTTCGGTCACGACCCGCGATATGGTGACGGGCCATGATCTGGATATCAACACGCTTTACGCCTGTATTTCCGGCACCACCAAGCATGTGGGTACCAGTTTTGTTGCGCCCGAGCACCTTGAGGAAGGGTTTCGGATCTTGCATGAGGTTGCCGGTGGGGAGGACAAGTGGCGCGCGCGCCCCTTCGTTTCCATGTCCTGCTGCTTCGTGGTGCCGCCGCTGAAATTCGCCGAGGATGCCTGCGCCTGTCTGGAGGCCGGCGTACGCGGCGGCATGCCCATTTTGCTGCTGTCGGCGGGTCAGGCCGGTGCGACCAGCCCGGCGGCACTGGCCGGGGCGGTGGTGTTGCAGGTGGCGGAATGTCTGGCGGGGCTGGCCTATGTGAATGCGATCAAGCCGGGCGCGGTGGCCATTATGGGAACCTGGCCCTTCGTATCCGATCTGCGCAGTGGCGCGATGAGTGGCGGCAGTCCCGAACAGGCGCTGTTGTCGGCGGCTTGCGCCCAGATGATGCATTTCTACGACCTTACCGGTGGCGTACCGGCGGGCATGAAGGATTCAAAGCTTCCCGATGCCCAGGCCGGGGCCGAAAACGCCTATACCAACGCCATCGTGGGGGTGGCGGGCGCCAATATGGTCTATGAGTCGCTTGGCATGCATGCCAGCCTTCTGAGTTCCTGCCTTGAGAGTTATGTCATCGACAACGATACTCTCGGCGCCTGCATGCGGGTGGTGCGTGGCATTGACGTCACCGACGAGTCCTTGTCGGTCGAGGTCATCCGTCAGGTCTGCACGGAAGGGCCGGGCCATTTTCTGGGTAGCGACCAGACGCTGAATCTGATGCAGCGGGAATATGTCTATCCAGAGGTTGGCGATCGCACCAGTCCGAAGGAGTGGAAGGAACTGGGATCCACCGACGTGGTGACCAGGGCGCGGGCGCGGGTGAAGGAAATCCTCGGATCTCATTATCCCACTCATATCCCCGAGAACATTGATGCGGCGATCCGCGCGCAGTCGGATATCAAGCTGCCGCGCGAATTCATGCGGCCCGGTAACGGGCGCTGGTAGGAACGGAAAGATAGAGCAGGAGGCAAGGATGCAGACACATGCAAGGGTCGTGATCGTCGGTGGCGGAATGATGGGGGTGGGGTTGGCCTATCATTTGGGCCTGGAAGGCTGGACCGATACGCTGCTGGTCGAAAAGGCGGAGCTGACCTCCGGCTCCACATGGCATGCGGCTGGGCAATGCCCCAGCTTCATCGGCGACTACAACATGGCCAAGATCCACGACTACGGAAACAGGCTCTATCCGAAACTGGAGGCGATGACCGGGCAATCCACCGGCTGGCACGGCTGCGGGGGCTTGCGCTTCGCATTGACGCCCGAAGAGGTCGACTGGTTCCGCCATGTGGAAGGCATATCGCGCAATATCGGCTTCGATATGGAAGTCATCAGCCCCGAAGAGGCGATGCGGGTGAATCCGCTGCTGGAGTCGCTGAACGGGGTGCTAGCGGTGGCCTGGACGAAGGATGACGGCCATGTGGACCCGGCCTCCTGCTGCAACGCCATGGCCAAGGCGGCCCGCGACCTGGGCGTGGTGCTGGAAAGGCATAACCGGGTCCTGGGGATCGAGCGATTGCCGTCGGGCGAATGGCTGGTGAAGACCGAGAAAGGCGACGTGACTTGCGAACATGTGGTCAATGCCGGCGGCTGCTATGCGCGCGAGATCATGAAATGGGTCGGTGGCGACGCGCCGATCACCAATATGGAACATCAGTATATTGTTACCGAGACCATGCCGGAATTCCTCGCACGCGATACCGAAATCCCGGTGATGCGCGACCCCTATGTCACCTCATATTATCGGCAGGAACAGAAGGGCGGGCTGATCGGCATCTATGAACCCAATTGCCGCGAGGCCTGGGCAGACCGCGGCGGTTATCCCGAATGGGAGTCCGAGAGCGAGTTGTTCGAGCCCGATCTCGACCGCGCCGCCCCGTGGATGGAGCGCTGGTTCGAACGCATGCCGATGTTCGAAAAGGCGGGCATCAAGCGTATCGTCAATGGCGCCATCCCGCATACGCCGGATAACAACCCGCTACTGGGGCCGGCCGCGGGCCTGACCAATTTCTGGATGTGCTGCGGCTCGGCCATCGGCATCGCCCAGGGCGCCGGTTGCGGCAAGTATCTGGCGCAATGGATGGTGCATGGCGATGCCGAGATCAATATGGCCGGTGTCGATCCCCGTCGCTACGGAACCTGGACCAGCGAGGGCTATGTTCGCGCCATGTCGTTCCAGGACTACGAGCATATGTATGTGCTGCATTTGCCGGGCGAAGAGCGCCCCGCCGGGCGGCCGGTGCGGACCTCGACCCTTTACGAGACGCTGAAGGGTAAGGGCGCCGAACATACAGTGGCCTTTGGCTGGGAGCGGCCGAAATGGTTTTCGTTGGACGGGCGCGCGGAAAAGCCGGGTTTCCGCCGCAACAACACCCATGAAGTCGTGGCCGCGGAATGCAAGGCGGTGCGCGAGCGGGTCGGCATTCTGGACCTGTCCAGTTTCGCCAAATACGATGTCACCGGGCCGGATGCGGAAGCCCTGCTGAACCGGGTCTACGCCAATAATATGCCGAAGAAGGTTGGCGGTGTGGCGCTGGCCCATATTCTGGGGCCGAACGGGCGAATCCGGGGTGAATCCACCATAACGCGGCTGGCCGAGGATCGGTTCTACATTCTGTCCGGCGCGGCCTGCGAAATCAGGGATTACGATGCGCTGGCCATGGCTCGACGGGATGGCGAAAATGTCGAGATCGCCAACGTCACCGACGATTGGGGCGTGTTGGTGGTAGCCGGGCCGAAATCGCGCGACACGCTGGCGGCACTTACCAATGCCAGTCTTTCCAACGAGGATTTCCGGTGGCTTTCCGGCCAGGAAATCGCCATTGC
>JAOUMF010000316.1 GCA_029881615.1 Alphaproteobacteria bacterium
GCGAACGAGGCGTGTCGGGAAGAAATGGCCACAAGGCCGCTATTCGCGAGGAAAACGAAAAGGCCATCCTTGAGGCGGCGGAGGAGGTGTTCGCGGAATACGGTTTCAGCGGGGCCAGCACCAGCCGAATCGCGGAGCGCGCCGGCATTCCAAAAGCCAACTTGCACTACTATTTCCCGACCAAGGAAGAACTCTATCGCCGGGTTATCGACAATATTTTCAATATCTGGCTGGAAGCAGCCAATTCACTGGACGAGAGCGACGATCCCAAAGAGGCGCTGACTCTCTATATTCATACCAAGATGGATCTGTCGCGCAGCCGGCCGCTGGGGTCGAAGGTCTGGGCCAACGAAATCATTCAGCGCGCGCCGATCATCCAGGACTATCTGGAAACCACGCTGCGTGAATGGACCGCGTCGCGCACGGGCATGATCCAGCGGTGGATCGACGAAGGCAAGATACTGCCTATCGAACCCAGATATCTGCTTTACATGATCTGGGCCACGACCCAGCATTACGCGGATTTCGGACATCAGATCGCCACGCTGAACGAGGGCCGGGAATTGTCGGATACCCAATGGGAAGAGGCCAAGCGAAACGTGACCGAGATTATTCTGCGCGGCATTGGCATATCGTCGTGAGGTTGAAATGACCCCCTCCAATACCGCGCGCGCCGGACAAACCAGGAAACGGACACGTATCCAGGTCGAAAATGAAGAGAAGATTCTCGACGGCGCGCTGGAGATATTTTCCCGCTTTGGCTATCGGGGCGCCACGGTAGACCAGATCGCGGCCGCCAGCGGGATGTCAAAGCCTAACCTGCTTTATTATTTCCGACGCAAGCATGACATATATGTCGCGGTGTTGCGCCGCACGCTGGAAATGTGGCTGCAGCCGCTGGAGGAGATCGACGCCGACGGCGATCCGGCCGGGGAATTAAGCCGGTATATCGCGAAAAAGCTGGAATTTTCGCGAACCAACCCGCAGGAATCGCGTCTTTTTGCCAGCGAAATTATCCAGGGCGCGCCGCAGTTGCGAGAGGTCCTGGCAGGCCAAGTCCACGATCTGGTCGAGAGCAAGGCGGAAGTGCTTCGGACGTGGGTCAAGCAGGGAAAGATTATCGATGTCGATCCCTTCCACCTGATCTTCATGATCTGGGCGACCACGCAGCATTATGCGGATTTCGAATCGCAGATCGAAGCCGTGCTTCCCGGTCGCGACCGCAACGGAATCATCGAAGAGGCATACGCCCCGCTGACCGACATTTTCCTGCGCGGCATTCTTCCCCGTTGAGAGGCGAGGGGTCGCTCGTCGCTTAATTCAACACCGGTGGGGCATTACACCCCGTCCAGAAACTCCAGAATCCGCTTCGGCGCGGTTTCTTCGGTCTGGCCGTCCGGGAGCATATCCCAGTACTCGGCCCCCGGAATGCATTCTTCCATATAACGCGCGGCCGAGGTTGCATGGGAATCGTCGTGGCCGGGGATGACCAGCGTCGGGATGTTCAGGCGCAGCAGGTCTTCCGGTTCCGCGCCCGGTGCGCTGTCGCGGTCCAGCAGGGTACGGACCATGCCGGCGACGATCAGCTTGTAATGTTCCACGTTCTGGCCGGCGTAGGCGCGCGCGAAATTCGGGTCGTTGCGAATGACCGACCCCCAGGGCCCGCCGCGCGGATCCTGGCCGAAACCCTTGTCATGGCCATTGACCAGATCGACCACGGCCTGCAGCCCGTTCTCTTCCACATAGGCGAGATGGCGGGCGAAGCGCAGATGGCCGTTGATGCGGTATTTCGCGCCGCCGACCGGCCAGTAATGGATCATGCTGAGCACCCGTTCCGGCGCGTCGACGGCAAAGGCCGCGACCGGGGGACAGCCCATGCAGCCGCCCATCAGATGGGCGCGTTCGATATTCAGATGGTCCAGCAGCCCCTTGGCCTGGGTGACGAAATGGCCCCAGGTCACGCGCTCGACGCGGCCGCCGGACCGGCCGGTCTCGCGCCGGTCGAAGGTAACGCATTGATATTTCGCCGGCAGATGATCGAGCAGCTTGATGCGGGCATAGACGCCCAGCGTCGACCATTTTTCGATCGTCGCATCGAAACCACCGGGCGAAAACATCAGCAGCGGCGGGCCGTCGCCGGATATCTCGTAACGCGTGGCAATGCCGTCAATGTCGATCATGGGCATGGGATATCGCCTTATTTCTTCACGGGCGCGGCGCCCTTGATCTGGCGGGCGGCGCGCACATCCCCGGCATAGGCGGTGATGGCGTCCAGGGTAATTTTGGCCACGTTGGCGTAATTTTCGACGTCCGAATCCAGGGCCTTGGCGCCATAGCCGATGGCGGCATGGGCCATGCGCACGCGCCCGTCCAGCCAGGGCCCGCCGCCGAAACCGCCGATCACCGGGATCGACACGGCGGCCACGACTTCCGGCCCGACCACCGGCCCGGAATTGGTGAAGTCCAGCAGCGAGGCGCCGGCGTCTTCCAACATCTTCGCCTCGGCCACCAGCTTGTCCTTCAGGCCCGCGGGCGCCTGCGCGCCGGGCTTGGACATGGCGTCGTATTCCATGCCGAACTGCAGGGCGGTCTGGGGCGTCAGCCCGAACTGGGCGAAGACCGGGATGCCGGCCCGGGCAATGGCGGTGACGGCCTCGGGGAAATCCGCCGCGCCGTCGAGCTTGACCATATCGACGCCGGCTTCCTTGACCATGCGGATGGCGGCGGCAACCGCGCTGTCCACGCCCTGTTGCAACGGGCCGAAGGGAAAATCGACGCTGACCAGCGCCCGGCTGACACCGCGGCGCACCGCCTGGGTGACCACGACCATCTGGTCCATCGTGACCTCCAGCGGGTTCGACTGGCCCCACAAATTGATGCCCACCGTATCGCCCACCGAGACGATTTCCACCCCGGCGCGATCGACGATCTGCGCGATCTGGTAGTCCCAGGCGACGACGCCGACGATTTTCTGGCCGTCGCGCTTCATCTGGTGAAGCGCCGGTATGGTAACTTTGTCGGTCATTGTTTTCTTCCCTATCCCGTCAGATCACGAAGGCTTCAAGCGTTTCCGGCGCGAACAGTTCCTCGGGCTCCAGCACGCGGGGCGACAGGCCCGATTCATGGTGGTAGCGAAGGAAGGTGGCCAGGCATTCACGGTTCTTCTCGAATCCGTAGGGCCAGAAATCCTCGCCCATCATTTCCACCGCCTCTTCCACATGGGCGTTGAACCAGGGCAGCATGCCCTTCAGCGCGGCAGTTTCCCGCAGATCTTCGTAGGTCTTCCGTTGGGATTCATGGAAGGCCTTGAACAGCGCCTGGGCGATCCAACGGTTCTGCTCATAAACCTCGCGGCGGATGGCCACCGTATGCATGATCGGGAACAGGCCGGTATCGCGGTAATATTGCTGTTCCACCTCCATGAAATTCGGGAACAGGCGCCCGACCTTGCCGCCGCCGCTATCGAAGGTCGAGGGTTTGCGCGCCGTATGCAGCGCGTCGATTTCGCCGTCCAGCAGCATTTGCGCCAGCGTCTGGGTCGGGCCGATGCGCTCTATCTTGATATTGTCGGGCAGGTTCAGCGATTGTTTTTCGACGCGGTTGGGCGATTCCTCGCCGCCGGTCACATAGGTCACCGAATCGACGGGCACCCCATAATGTTCCGACAGGATGCCGCGAATCCAGACCGGCGCGGTCATCTGATATTCCGGCGTGCCGATGCGCTTGCCGATCAGGTCTTTCGGCTCGCGGATGCCGGCGGCGGCGTTGGTATAGATGCAGGAATGGCGGAAGAAACGCGACGGGAAGACCGGAATGGCGATGAAGGGACTGTCCGGCTTGAACAGCGAGACCGCATAGGAGGACAGCGACATTTCCGCCACGTCGAATTCGCGGAATCGCACCATGCGGAAGAAGGTCTCTTCCACCGGCATGTTCAGGTAATTCAGATCGATTCCGTCCGGCTGAACCGAGCCGTCCAACAAGGCGCGGGTGCGGTCGTAATTCCAGCAGCCGAACGATAGTCGCAATTTACTCAATCTTTCCTCCCGGTAACATTCAGCCGCCGTTCAATAGAACTGATCGAAATGGACCCGCTCG
>JAOUMF010000317.1 GCA_029881615.1 Alphaproteobacteria bacterium
CTTTGCGGCCCCGCATGTATCGGGCGCGCTGGCCTTGCTGGTTCAATTGTATCCCGACGCCTATGCCGCCGATCCGACATCCATTGCCTGGTTCATGTTCGACGGCGCCCGGGATCTGGGCGCGGCGGGCGTCGATTCGGTCTATGGCCATGGTCTTCTGGACATCAGGGGCGCGATGGCGGTAGCCGATTCCGCCATTTCCGCGGCCTCGCTGTCGCTGTCGTCGGACGCCACGGTCAGCCTGTCCGATACCTCCCTGGCGCTGGCGCCGGCATTCGGCGACGCCCTTGGCGGCCTCGGCCTGCTGGACAGCGCTATCGCGACGATCAGCCTCGGCGATGGCGATCATGCCTATCGCGCCCGGCTGGACGACCGGATTATCCGCATGCCGCGGGTCACGGGGCTTGAGGCGGCGCTGGAGACATCCGTCATTCGCACCGTCAGCGAGCCCCTTGGCGGCGCGATGACAATGTCGATGGCGTTGACGGACAATGAAGGCCCGCTGGCGGATCTTGCGGCCGGCGCGCAGGAGGATGAGGTTCGGGGCGTTCAGCTTGCCGGGTCGATCGACGACGCGACCAGCTTCAGGCTCGGCATCGATGTGACGGCCCAGGCGCCGTTTGGGGCTGGCGTGGCGGACCGCGCGGGCGCGCTGTTCCTGTCGGCCAACGATATGATGAACCCGATGGCCCAGTTGGCCGGGCGCGGCAATGGCCTTGGCCTGGATCGGGCGGTCGGCGACGCGACGACGCTATCGCTGGGGCTGTTCGAGGGCGCGACCCCCGATATGTTCGGCGAGACCGGGGCTGGCGCGCGGTTGAGCCAGGCAGGCGTCGCCCACGGGTTCGCCAATGGCGGCGCGTTGCGCGTCGATGCGGGTGTGCTGGCGGAATCCGCCACGCTGCTCGGCAGCCAGGGTAGTGGCGCTTTCGGCATGGGGGGCGGGGCGTCGACGCATTATGTCACGGCCAGTGGCAGCATGGCCCTGGGCCAGGGCGTGGAACTGCTGGCCAGCGCCACGATGGCCGCCGCCGATATCGGGCAGTCTTCTGGCAGCGCCTTCAGCGACTGGGGCGGTGTCCACGCAAATGCGTTCGGCCTGGGCGTCACCGCGCGGGACGTTCTCGCCCGGGGCGACCGGATCGGCCTGCTGATGGGGCAGCCCCTGCGAGTCTATGAAGCCACCGCCACGGTTACCCTGCCGGTCGGTCTGGACGAAAACGGCGAAACCATTCTGCGCGGCGAGCGGGTCAGCCTTGTACCGGGCGGACGCCAGGTCGATCTGCAGCTCGCCTACGACCGGATGTTGGCCCCCGGCATGGGGCTGCAATCCTGGGTCATGCTGCAGCGCCAGCCCGGCCACGACGCCAGCGCGGGCCCCGGAATGGCTGGCGGGGTGCGATTCGACCTCAGGTTCTAGGAAGTTTCCCGGGGCGTCGGGCGCCTGCGCGAAAGGGGCCGAATCTTGCGCTTGCTCCACGCCCGGCGGGCCGTGTTTCCCGCAGGCCCGGTCACGCCCGCCCCTTTTCCAGAATATTGATTTCTGAAAACTTATTCACCTTTAAGGTGCATAAACATCGTTCCGTCCGCGCCAGGGGGCGATGACGGGGCGCTTGGTGTGCCAAAACGGGTTCGGCCGGCAGTAGAAATGCCGGCTAGTTACCATGGTGGCTGTTCATTGATTGGCCTAAAACCATTCGTAAAATATGTTATTTTGTTACGGGTGGATTTGACCTACATCAATTACCCCAAAATATAATGTGGTTATTAGTGATATCTTAATCATGTTTGTTAACCAAAATATGGGCCGCCTGGATGTCACTGGGCAGCGCAAGAAGTCTTGTAATAAAATTTTATAGCATAAACAAATTTTGAAATTTAATTGACTAAAATCAAAAATTTCATTACACTTAAGTTGTAGCAAATTTCCGCGGAACCTGGGGTGGGTTATTCTGGCGGAAGTCTCCATACTTTCGTAAAAGTAGAATAATCGGCCCCTGAACATAGGGAGCTATGATCATGCTAGGAAGAAAATACGCATTTCTCGCGACAACCGCTCTGGTGTCGAGTCTGGCCCTGACCGGATGCTTCGGTTACGGCGACGACAATAACGTGGCCGCGCCGCTGGAGGATCCCGATCCCGTACTCGGGGTATTCGGGCTTGAGGTCGGCGTGCCCGTCAACCTGATCTCGGCAACCCGCGGCGATGGCGTATCCTTCGACAAATACGCCGTGACCTTCAACGACGAAGAGGGCACGGACATCACCATCACCACGCCGGAAGGCGAGGAGATTAACTTTACCGAGACGGACATCGAGTGGTTGACGGAAATCGGCGGTGTACCGGTGGCCCGGCTCAACAGCGCCGGCGGCGACCAGCTCGACGTCGTGGTGGGTTCTCTCGCGGTTGGAGACCAGGTGATCCCGGATTGCGAAGAAGATTGCGAACTGAAAGACGTCCCGGTTTATGCGGCCGCACGCCTCGATGAAGCCGATACATGGGAAGGCTTCGAAACATACGGGGTGGTCGGCATGCAGACACCGACCGACAGCCTGCCTCGCTATGCCGACGGGACAACCATCGAGGAAGACGATGTGTCCGGCGATCTAATGGTGGGAACGGCGGTCTATGACGGAGTATTTGTCGCCAGCGTATATCACCTGGGCGAAATCGTCAGCGACCAGGCCTTTGGTGAAGTGTCCGTCGAAATCAACTTCGCCGATGATTCGGTCGAATTTGACGCAAACGGCGGTTACATTTCCGACTATAACGCATGGCACCCGCAATGGCTGGACGTGAGCCTTTCAGGTAGCGGTGATTCAGACGACATAAATTTCGACGAGAGCGTCGTATATAGCGGCGATCTTGAAGGTTACGTGGAAGTAGATCGCTTCTACCACGATTCACCCGATAAAATTGACGTGGACGGAGAATTCGCCGGCGCCGTGTTCGGCCCGGGCTCCGATGGCGTTTACGGAAAAATCGACGAAGACGGATATTTCGATACGGTTGTTGGAGATACCGCGACAGCGGGCGTTTTTGAAGCCAGTGGCGGCTACATCGAAAACGAAGTCGTGATCGTCGGCGGATTTGGGACTGGCGGCGGCTATGAAAAGCTTGAACTAGCTGAATAGCTTGACGGCAGAACAAGTCTGAAACAAGCGTTGAAACGGGGAGGCCCATACAATGTATGGGCCTCCTCCTCCTCCGGCAATTCAAAGCCAATAATCGCCGAGGCTTTTCATATGACCAGGGTTGGCCAGTTCCTTTACGTTCTTGTGATCTGTTTTGTTTGCCCAGCGATCTCGTCCGCGGATGTCACGGATAGCGAATTGCCTTCTTCAGCGGTGCCCCAGGAACGCGAGGCTGGGACGGATAAACCCCGCGAAACCGACTTCGGGAGCAGGCGCATCCAGATCGATCTGGCCCAGGTGCTGGCCCAGGCGCGCGCGGCGGCCCGCGACGGCAAGCTGCGCGAGGCGGTCAGGCTCTATCAGCTGATCCTGCGCTTCATGCCGAACAGCCGCGTCGCGCGGATCGAGCTGTCCTTCGCCCTGACCAGGCTTGGCGAGCGCGACCGGGCGGCCCGCCTGTTGCGCGACGTCGACAAGGATGGGCTGCCCCCCGAACTGATCGCCACCATCGACCGTATTGTCGGGCCGGACCGCTTGAATTTCTTCATCATTCCGGAAATCATCATCGACAGCAATATCAACGGCCAGACCAAGAAGAGCGCGATTCCGATCGGCGGCGTCTGCTGCCTGACCTTGCAGGAAGACGCCAAGGGCCGCGCCGCCTATGGCTATGGGGTAACCCTTGGCGCCACCTACCGGCTGCTCGACGCGGCGCCGCGCACCAGCCTGACCCTCGGCACCCGGGTGCAGGACCTCAACGCCAGGCAGGACGACAAGATCGACCTGTTCGGTTCGCTCAGCTTCGCCTTTCAGGGCGGCCAGAAATTCGTCTTCACCCCGTCGCTCTCGGGCGCCTACCGCACCAGGGCCGACGCCGAGTACGAACGCGAACATGCCGGCGGCCTGTCCATCGGCTTTCCCATCGGGCCGGTGCGCGCCGGCTTGAGCGGCCGCT
>JAOUMF010000318.1 GCA_029881615.1 Alphaproteobacteria bacterium
TTCGCTGCCTCGGCGGCGACCGCGATCAGCGCCGGCTCGGCCGCCGTGGTTCCGAATCCCAGGCAAAAGGCAAAGGCCAGAAGCCAAAACAGGCTTCCCTTTCGCGCGAATGCATGGGCCATGGTCTCACCGATCGGGAACAGACCCATCTCCAGCCCCTGGATAAACAGGGTCAACCCCAGCATGACCAGAACCACACCAAGCGCAACCCGTTCCAGGTTTGGAAAAGGTTGCTGCAGCACAAACGTCTGGAAAAAGAAAATGACCAACACAATAGGCGCCAGATCACGTAGCGACCCTGCGATCAAACGAAGAAGGGGAAGGATGCCGGAAAGCATCTGTATGTTGAATATCCCGTTGCTGGCGTATAGTTGCCAACAAGGTCTAAATCATTTCCCACCGGAACGAAACAGCCCCTGTACGAAAGTACTGTAATATTCGGGGGCAGAGGCCGCCCTCGCGACGCTATAGATGATCGCGCAGGATCGCCGCGATCCGTTCGGGAGGCAAGGTGGCGGGTAGCAGAGAAAGCGGTTCGCCGTCGCGGCCCATCAGATAGATCAGGGTCCCATGCTCGAACAGGCGGGTAAATTGGCCTGGATCGGCAATTTTCCGCGCCGAAGTCCGGTAATCGGCCTGAAGTTTCGCAATATCGTTCCGCGAGCCGGTCAACCCGACGAAGGCCGGATGAAAATTGGCAAGATGAGTCGCCATCCGGGCCGGCGTATCATGGTCGGGATCCACCGTCACGAACAGCGGGACAACCGCCCCGGCTTCCTGCCCCAACAGATCAAGCGCCGCCGACATCGCACCCAAGGCCATCGGGCAACTGTGGGGGCATTCGGTATAGCCGAACCAGATCAGCGTAAGCCGCCCCCGGAATTCGCTGCTGTCGCGGGTCTGACCCCGCTGATCCAGCAACGTAAAATCACCGCCGATATCCAGGGGAAGCGGCTCTGTGGCGCGGGATTCCCCCGCCGCCACAGCCACAAGCACGGCACCCAGCAACAGGCCGATCAAGCCTTTCCTCATTGTCCCGTACCCAGCTTGCCGTCGCGCCCGATTACCTTCAGCACGGCAGGATCATGGCGAAACCACTGCTGAGCCGTCTTGCTTTTGGCGTCGACACCGTTCGCTTCCGCCCATTGGCCGGCGAAACGGTTGGCGCGACGCCATTCGCCGTCAGGCGCTTCCCGCACGAACTGAAGCGCGAAGACCTGCACGCCCCGATTCGTCGAAAACAGGCCATCGGCGATCACCTGCTTGCCGCAGAATTCCAGCAATTCAACCGTGGCGCCGGCAAAAGGCGTCACGTTCTTTAACGGCAAAATCAGCTTGCCCTCGCCGTTCAGCAGGCCAAGCTGGCGCTTGCCGCCACCGCATTGTTCAACGCAGTTACCGGTCAGTTCGCAAAGCGCATCAACGACCTTCGCCTCGAAACGTGTCTTTTCCTCTTCCGGCAGGCCCCATGATTCGGCGGCAAAAGCGCCAAGCGACCAAGTGGCGGGCAGGAACAGCGACAGAAATACGAACAGTGTTTTCATGGCTTACTCCCCGAACGGCTGAATGCCGTAATCTTCATGAGTCATGTTGATAATGCCGTGATCCTCGACCAACCGGTCGGCGACCAGGTAATGCATGCCATCACGCTCGAACGTCTGACCTTCCAGCACCACATGGTGGGTCTGCAGATCCAGCAGCGCCGGGTCGGTCACGGACTGCGCGTTGCCCTGAAAGGACAGCAGGATATAGGGCGTGCCGTCGTCGGACAGAATGCCGACGGGAACACCGCCGGCCGCGCACCAGACCGCGCATTGATGATGGGCGGTGCCCAGCGGATACATGATCTCGGTGAGGTAACACCAACTGTCTATGATCTCGCCGGCGACCCTTACTGACCCGCCGGCCGCATGGGCGCCCGATAGTGGCGCGACCCATACCGATGCCGCCAGCAGGGCCGCGACAACGCCATATGGTTTCATTCTATCCTCCGTAAAAAAACGCCGGCGGGTTTCAGAAACTCCGCCGGCGTATTTGTGACCCGTTGGTCCGTTAACCCCGGCTTACTTCGCCGCGCAGGGATTGCACGGATTCTTGGCCGCGCAGGGGTTGGCCGCCGCGCAAGGGTTGGCCGCCGCGCAGGGATTGCAGGGATTGGCCGCCGCACAGGGGTTGCAGGGGTTGGCCGCCGCACAGGGGTTGGCGCAACAGGGGCTGCAAGGGTTCTGCGCACAGGCAGAACAGGGATTCGTGCTGGCCGCGAAGGATACGGCGGGCACGGCCATCGCCATGGCGGCTGCGGCGGCGCCGGCGGCAAGGGCGGTCTTGAACTTGTTGTTGGTGATCGGCATGGTTTTCTCTCTTCCCGAATATGTTGATGTGGACAGGGCGTCTCCCTGTTGAAAGGACAATACGTCCTCCACGGTCACGGGTTCATCCCGGAGTTATCACAAAACCATCCCAACAGCCTGTTTTCGTTCACATTCGCGCGAGCGGAGGGAAATCATGCGGCGAATGGCAGACGGAATGAAAAGGCGGCGCCCTGATCAGCGGTGCCCTCCACAACGATCTGACTGTCATGGAGTTGCAGGATGCGCCGGACAATCGCCAGGCCCAGCCCGGCGCCCTCGGGCGCATCGACACGCGATTTTTCGACCCGGTAAAAGCGTTCGAAGATTCGATCCCGGTCGGCCTCGGGAATGCCGGGCCCTGTGTCGGCAACGCGGGCCTCGATACCATCGGGGACAGGAACAAGGGACAGCGATATCTTGCCGCCCTCGGGCGTGTATTTAATGGCGTTTTCGATCAGATTTTCCAGCACCCTTTCGATCAGCCCGATATCGGCCCGCACGAATGGCGCACTGGCCGGCATGTCCAGCGCGATCGTCATGTTGCGGCGTTCGGCCAGATGCTGAAATTTCTGGGTCACGTCCTGGACCAGTTCGGGTAACGAGAAAGGCTCAAAATTCAGCCGCGTACCCGTCGAATCCAGCATGGTGAGTTCAAACAGTTCGGTCACCAGCCGATTAAGCCGGTCTCCCTGGCGCGTGGCGAGATCGAGATATTTGCGTTTTTCCTCGGCGCTGAAGCTATCCTCCTTCATCGCCAGTGTTTCCAGATAACCCTGCAGCGAGGCCAACGGCGTGCGCAGGTCGTGCGAAATATTGGCGACCATGTCGCGCCGCGCCGCATCGGCCTGTCGCAGCTGTTCGATCTGGTCGGCGATGCGCTGGGACATTTCCTCGACTGTCACGCCCAACCGGTCGATCTCGTCGCCGCCGCGCCGCCAGCCGGCCAGCTTCATCGGGGAATCGAAACCATCCTCGCGGAAACGGTCGACCGCCAGCGTCAGGCGGCGAAGCCGCCGCGTCAGCCAAGCGAAGGACAACATGCCGGCCGCCAGCGCCACCAACAATCCCAGCCCCCCTGCGAACAGCGCCAACCGCACGATCAGGCTTTCCGAGACCATGCCGGCGACGGAATCGTATTTCTCGCCACCCAGCACGACGTAAAAATACCCGGCCACCGCTTCGCCATCCTTCACGACCGCCGCCGTAAATGGCTTTTGCCCGGCGTTGTCGCGCGGATCGTCACCGCGCAGCGGCAGCATGTCCGGCCCCGCGAGCCAGGCCCTTATGGGAGCCATATCCACCACATCGCGTTTTACCCGGCCGTCTTCGGCCGAAAAAGCAAGTATCCGACCCTCGCCATCCAGCAGATAGACCTCGATCCGCGGATTGATGACCATCAGCTTGTCGAACAGTTCCTTGAGTACCGGCTGGTTGGCCTCGCCGCCTTCGATCAGCGGATAGGCGTCGGCGATATATTGCGCCAGGGGGGCATTGAGGCTCTGGTCCACCTCTTCCTGGTACAATCGGGTCGAAAACAGCGTCAGCACGATCCAGGCGGCGCCCGTCACGCCGAGTATCGCGATCAGCGCCAGGGTCAGTTTGGCGGACAGGGTGCGGGGCATTATCCGTCCGCCGGTTCAGCCTGCGCGGCGGCCAGCCGGTCATTGAACTTGTACCCCACCCCCCAGACGGTCAGCACAAAGTCCGGGTTCGACGGATCCTGCTCTATCTT
>JAOUMF010000319.1 GCA_029881615.1 Alphaproteobacteria bacterium
CGGCGAACTGATGGGCACGCTGGGCGCCGAACGCCATCGCCTGGAGCGTTTCATCGATGGCGAGGGCGGGCTGAATAACGCCGTGGCGGCAATCCGGAGAAAATTGCATCTGGCGCCCGACGATACCGACCTGAATATCCTCGCCCGCGCCGTCCCGGACGAAGCCCTTGCCGCGGGGGATTTGCGCGCGGCGGCGAATATCCTGCTGGACAGCGGTAACAAGGGCGATCAGGGGCGCGGCGGCGAAATAGCCGATTGGCTGGCGCTGGACAAGGCCGCGCGGATCGCCGGGTTCGACAGTTATGCGCAAATTTTCCTGACGGCCAGCGGCTCGGTCCGCGCCACGCTGGCTACCAAGCCGGTACGCGAGGAATATCCCGATGCGGCGGAGACCCTGGCCGATGAGGCGCAGCGGATCGCGGCAATACAGGATCTGCGGCGCGCCCTGGTAACCGCGGACGCCACCGCCGGCCTGCTGCGCCTGGGCCAGGCGATGCTGCAGGCCTATGACGAATCGAAGCGGTCCCTGGCGCGACTGGATTACGAAGATCTGATCCTGAAAACCGCGGACCTGCTGGACCGGCCCAATGTCGCACCCTGGATTCTGTTCAAGCTGGATGGCGGCCTGGATCATATCCTGATCGACGAGGCACAGGATACCAGCCCGCAGCAATGGAAGGTGGTCGCCAAGCTGGCCGAGGAATTCTTCACCGGCGAGGGCGCGCGCCCCGATGTCGTCCGCACCATCTTCGCGGTCGGCGATACCAAACAGTCGATCTTCAGCTTCCAGCATGCGGACCCGGAAGAATTCCGCCGCATGCGCGACCATTTCGCGACCCGGGTCGTGGATAGCGGCGGCGCCTGGCGGCCGATCGACCTGGACATATCCTTCCGTTCGACCGCATCGGTGCTGGGCGCGGTGGACCGGGTCTTCGCCGATGGCGAGGCCGCCGCCGGCGTGGTCGAACCGGGCGCGCCACTGACTCATTACGCCTTTCGCGAGGGCCATGCCGGGCGGGTCGAGGTCTGGCCCACCATCGCGCCGCGCGAGCAGGAAGAGGAAACCCCCTGGAGCGCCCCGGTGGCGCGCCGGGCCGGCGACAATCCGGCGGCGCGGCTGGCCCTGGTGCTGGCCGCCGAAATCGACGGCTGGATCGGCAAGGAGATGCTGGAATCGCGGGGGCGGCCAGTGCGTGCCGGCGATATCATGGTGCTGGTGCGCACCCGTGGCGGCTTCGTTGAGGCGCTGGTGCGTGCGTTGAAGGACCGGGGCGTGCCGGTATCGGGCGTTGACCGAATGGTGCTGACCCAGCAGATCGCGGTGATGGATCTGATCGCGCTGGGTCGCTTCCTGTTGCTGCCGACCGACGATTTGACCCTGGCGACGGTCCTGAAATGCCCGCTGGTGGGTTTCGACGACGATGATTTGTTCCGCCTGGCCTGGGATCGGGCGGGCAAAAGCCTGTGGCAGCGGCTGCAGGAAGAGGCCCGAACGGACCCTCGTTATGAAGCCGCGCGGGGATGGCTGGCCGAGTTGTTGAACCGGGTCGATTTCGCCTATCCCTACGAACTCTATGCCGAAATATTATCGCAACCCACGACCGGGGATGAAACCGGCCGCCAGCGCATGCTGGCGCGGCTGGGGCCGGATGCCGACGACCCGATCGACGAATTCCTGAATCTGGCCTTCGCGCACGAACGCGGCCATGCCAGCGCACTGGAATCCTTCCTGCACTGGATCGAGGCCGGCGAGGCGACCATCAAACGCGACCTGGAACAATCCCGCGACGAGGTGCGGGTAATGACGGTGCATGGCTCCAAGGGTTTGCAGGCGCCCATCGTGGTTATGCCCGATACAACCTCGAAACCGCGCGTCAGTCCGGCGATGCTGTGGGATGGCGACATGCCCTTGTGGCCCCCACGCAGCAGCTATCGCGATACGGTCTGCGAACGGGTGCTGGACGATCTGAAACGGCGCACCGCCGAGGAATACAGGCGCCTTTTATACGTGGCCATGACCCGCGCCGAGGACCGGCTGTATGTGTGCGGATCGGAAGGCAAGCGCGCCCCAGTGGAAGATTGCTGGTACCGGTTGATCGCCAGGGGCCTTGGGGCGGACGCGGCGGAAACGGAGTTCGAATTCCTGCAGCCGGCGGGCCAGGGGTGGAGCGGTACCGGCCTGGTGTTGGCAAATCCGCAGGAAGCCGAACCCAAAGACGACGACAAGGCGGCGGCCACGGGACCGGGCGCCAGCGACGCGGAAGACTGGATGCTGCGCGCCGCGCCCCCCGAACCCGCGCCGCCGCGACCGCTGGCCCCTTCGCGGCCGACGGATTCGGAACCGCCGGTGATTTCGCCCATGGGCGCGGATTCGGGGCGCCGGTTCCAGCGGGGGATCATCATTCATGGTTTGCTGGAAACCCTGCCCGACCTGGCGCCCGAGGCCCGCCGGGCGGCGGCCCAACAATATCTCGCCCGCCCCGCGCATGGGCTGGATGCGGCCGCGGGGGCGCAAATCCTGGACGAGGTGATGGCGGTGATCGAGGATCCCGAATTCGGCGCCATTTTCGGACCCGGCAGCCGGGCGGAAGTACCGATCGCCGGCCTGATCGACGGGCCGGACGGATTACGGGCGATCAGCGGCCAGATCGACCGGTTGGCCATATCCGACGATTCCATCTTGATCGTGGATTACAAATCGAACCGGCCGCCGCCCCTAAGGCCCGAGGACACGCCGGAAATCTACTGGCGACAAATGGCCGCGTATCGCGCGATTATCGCGAAAATCTATCCAGGCCGGGCGATTCGCTGTGCCCTTTTATGGACCGACGGGCCCCGATTGATGGAACTTTCCAGCACGCGACTTGACCGGGCGGGGTCGCGCCCATAGATTCATCTCTGGTTACCGTAACGGAAGCGATCGAACATTCCGGTCCGGGAACAATGTATTTTCAGGCGAACAAGCGTGAGGACGATTCATGAGCACCGTGCATGTCAATGACGACGATTTCGAAGCCAGCGTGTTGAACGCAGAGGGGCCCGTCCTGGTGGATTTCTGGGCCGAATGGTGCGGTCCCTGCAAGATGATCTCGCCGTCGCTGGAAGAGATCGACAACGAGATGGACGGCAAGCTGACCATCGCCAAGATGAATGTGGACGAAAACCCGCAAACCCCGGTGAAGTACGGCGTGCGCGGCATCCCCATGCTGATGCTGTTCAAGGACGGCCAGGTCGCCGGCACCAAGATCGGCGCCCTGCCCAAGCAGCAGCTTAGCCAGTGGGTGGAATCGCTTCTCTGATGTTCCGCCGCCAAGGCGAAACGGAAACGGGCCCCGGCTGAAAAGCACGGGGCCCGAATTCTTTAGCGGAAGCGGCAGTGCGGATTTCGTGCCACCGCCCACCGGCAGTCAGAACGTATACCGGGCGCCCAGCATCACCGAGCTGATGCCATAACCCTGGTCGAAAGGAGTGCCAAACTTGGTGACGAATGACGGCACCGCCCCGAACAGACGCCAATCCACCGTCATGGCGAAATAGTCTGTAAACGGGATCGACCCACCGAGCATCAACTGCAGGGCGAACGTCGTGTCTTCATCGTCGGTGCCAAAGAAAACACTGGTGTGGGTAACGTTGGCCGCGCCTAATCCCGCTCCAAGATAAGGGCGGAAGAACCAACCATTATCACCGAATTCGTAATAGGCGTTCGCCATCAAGGCCAGCGAGGACATCTCGCCGTCAACGGGCACACCAGTAATATGGTCGAAATTGTTCTGGCGAAAGGCGATTTCACCTTCCACCCGGATGTTGCCAAAATCATTGCCGACAGCGAGGCTGCCGACCTGGCCCATGTCGAGCACCAAATCGGCGCCTGTATTGCCATATTCGCCGCCGCCGCCCGAGAAGCCGAACAGGCCACTGACATACAGGCCCTCGGCCGACGCTGCGGTTACGGTTGCGGTTACGCTAGCCGCCAAGGCAAACCCGGCGGCGATAAACATACTGAACTTATTCATACGTCTCACCCTTCGAACTATCAATTGTCCCAAAAGCCCGGGTCAGACCCCCTTGGCAATC
>JAOUMF010000320.1 GCA_029881615.1 Alphaproteobacteria bacterium
ATAGAAACCGAGACTGGCGACGATCAGCGCGATCATGATCAGCGACTGCGGCCGCAGGAAAAATGTCGGCCCCCAGATCGCCAGCGCCTTGTGCAGCGAATCCTCGGCGATCGGCCCCAGCACAAGACCGATTACGAAAGGCGGGCGCGGCCAGCCGTACTTCTTCAGAAAGTAACCCAGCGCGCCGAGCAGGCAGAGCAGCACGATGTTCTCCCAGGATGCATGGCTGAGAAACGATCCCAGGAAAGCCAGCGTCAGCACGAAGGGAATGATCAGCGAGCCGCGCAGGAAAGTCAGCATGCCGAAGGCCGGGGCGCAGGCCAGGAACATCACCACCGCCAGAATGTTGGCGATGCAGAGCGTCCAGATCAGCGCCCAGACGAAATCCATCCCGGTCAGCGCCATCATCGGGCCGGGCTTCACCCCCAGCATGATGAAGGCGCCCAGCATGATCGCCATGCCCGACGATCCGGGGACACCGAAGAACAGCGTGGGCAACAATGCCCCGCCTTCCTTGGAGTTGTTGGCGGTTTCCGGCGCGATCACACCTTCCACCGCGCCATGGCCAAAGCGTTCGGGGGTCTTCGAGGATTGCACCGCATGGCCATAGCAGATCCAGCTTGCGGCATCGCCGCCCAGCCCCGGCACCATGCCGATTCCCGCGCCGATCAGCGACGTGCGGATCGACAGACCGAGATTCCGGAAAACGTCGAACATCCCGTCGATCACCTCGCGCAAATTATAGCGCGCGGCCTTGCCCGTAACCTGTGCGATGGCGCCCCCCTTGACGCCCAGCGCGATCATCTCGGGGATCGCGAAGATGCCAAGCACGGCGGTGATCACATCCACCCCGTCCCACAGGAACAGCATGTCGAAGGTATAGCGCTGTGCGCCGGAATGGGGGTCCAGCGATACAAAGGCCAACATCAGGCCCAGCATGCCGACCAGCAGGCCCTTGCGCAGGCTCTTGCCCGACAGGGTGGCGATGAAGGTGATGCCGAAAATCGCCAGCAGGAAAAATTCGGCCGGGCTGAAGGCAAGCACCACCGGGCGCAGTAGCGGCAACATCAAGGCCAGGAAAATGGCGCCAATGACACCGCCGAATCCCGAGGCGCCCAGACTGGCCCCGAGCGCGCGCCCCGCCTCGCCCCGCTGCGTCATGGGAAAACCATCGACGATGGTGGCCGCGTCCGGGCCGGTTCCCGGCACGCCGAACAGGATGCTGGGAATCGATCCGCCGGTATGAACCACGGCATGCATCGCCATCAGAAATACGGCGCCCGCCAGCGGGTCCATCCCGAAGACGAAGGGAATAAGCAATACGATGCCCAGCTTGCCGCCCAACCCCGGTATCGCCCCGAAGAACATACCGATTGGCACCGCCAGGATTATCAGCCCCATCAATGTGGGCGACCCGACGACGGACAGCAGGGACGACAGAACCTGTTCGAACTGCATGACAATAACCGATCTGTTAAAAAAGAAAGTCCGCCCGGGAGGCCTTATATCCCCCCGGGCGGCCGTTTGCTCAGCCTTCGCAGGCTATTTTCTTCGGCTCGTTATCTTCATGTTCCGGATCGTAGGAAATCTCGCAGACCATGCCGACCTTCAGCTTCTTGCGCTTGGCTTCCTCGCCATTGATCGTGATCGCCGTGCGCGAGCCAGAGATTTTCGCCTTGATCGTGGCGTCGCCCGAGGCGAACTTGATCTTCTTGAAGTCGGTGGAAAGGTCCAGCAATTCGGTCTTCACCGTCACCAGCTTGATTTCCACATTGACCGCGGCGGCGATGATCTCGACCGTCTCCGGGCTCTGGTTCAGCGCGTCGCCGACGAGGCCCGCAACTGTCTCGCCATAGGCCGGCTCGATCGGGATGCCCAGCTTTTCGGCCTCGGCCAGCAAGGCGGGGTCGGTCAACGCCGCCTTGTAGGCCGCGCGCAAATCGGCAACCCGTTCCGCCGGCGTCCCCGCCGGGGCCGCGGTCAGCCGGCCAAGTTCCGACATGGCCTGCACCAGCGCGATGATGGATCTGCCCTTTGCGGTGGTCGCCTTGTCGGCGGCCTGCGGGACGCCGGCGGCATTGCCGCCAATGGCCAGCGCGAATGTGCCATAACCGTTATCGACAAAGGATTGCAGCGAACTCATGGAGCCAACCTGGGCGCCGATTTCGCCGCGCAGCATGGCCAGTTCGCCCTCGTTGCCGTTAAAGCCGGGCACGACATCGATCTTCAGATCCAGCGCCGCCTGAATCAACTGGGTATCGGTATAGGATGCCGACCCCACGCCGGACGTGGCGAATTTCACCGGCTTATCGACCCCGGCCAGATCGGCGTAGGTTTTCATTCCGCTTTCCTTGCCCAGCACCAGGGCGCGCGGGTCGGACGAAGCCTTGCCGATCCATTCGAAGGCGCGCAGGTCGAACTGCACCCCGTCACGCTTCAGAATTTGTGCATAGATCAAGCCCGTATTGAATGTGCCGATGGTCAGCCCATCGGGTTTGGACGCGGCCAGCGTATTCGTGCCGACGATATGGCCGGCACCGGGCAGGTTCTTGATCTGAACCCTGGCCCCCAGATGCTTTGCCAGATATTTGCCAACCAACCTGGCGTAAGTGTCGTAACCGCCGCCGGGGCTGGTGGAAACGATATAGGTAACGGTTTTTCCCTTGTAGAACTCGTCTGCGTTCGCCGTGCCCGCCACCGCCACCGCGGTGGCGAGCACCAATGCCTGCACTAACACTCTCATGACGTTCCTCCCAGATTGTCATTTTCCCGAAGGCGGCGTGCCTGATTTTTATTTTGTCCGCCGCCCCGTTATGGAGTCAGTCGTCGGGCGGGACCCACATGTCCTCATACCCCTTGGCCGGCTCCAGCTGATCGAACCAGTTAAAACCGATCGGCTTCATGATGCGGCTGTTGATAACCACAACGCGCGCTTCCTCGCTGCCCGTATTAAAACGCTTATGGCCGCAATAGGGCGGGATATAGATGAAATCGCCCGGGCCCCATTCGTATTTCTTGGGCGTGGTATCCCACTCCCAGACAAACTCGTCACCGCAATCGAACCGTACATCGTAATGCAGGTCATGGCCGGTTCCCTCGATCACGAAGGCAACCTCTTCCGACAGATGGCGGCTGGTGCCCGTGGCCTCGTTCGCCTGAATGAACTGCATATAGATATCGATGCAGCATTCCTTGGTATCCATGCGTTCGTTGACGATATGCTTGATCAGCCCGTCCGCGGAACGTTCCATGGGCATGTCGTGCCATTTCACGACATTCACCCGGTCCTGATATTCCTTGCGGAACATCTTCGAGGCTTCCAGCGCCTCGTTATAGAAATTGACGTAAGTGTCGCCGGATCGCGAACGTTCGCGCTCGGTCGCGTCGACGAAGGGTTTTGGATCGCTCATTTCTTTTCTTCCTCCAGGTCTGGCATCAACGCGTCACAACGAAGCCGGCGGCTCGTAGCCTTCCTGGCCGGGCGCGGGGTCCGTGGGCGGATAGTCGACCACCTTCTGGAAAATCATATGCATGAACAGGAACAGCGGCTTGGCCTTCATCACCAGCACGATGGTCTCGTCATCCTTGTCGTCGGACAGATGTTGATGGACGCAGGCATTTTCCACGATCAACGCGTCGCCGGCTTCCCAGTCGAGGCGCCGCCCGTCATGGATGTCATGCCCCTTGCCCTTCAGCACGAAGAACACGGCACTGTTCATATGGCCGTGCTTCTGGCCGTAACCGCCGGGGGCGAAGGCGTCGATATGGGTTTCAATGGATTGCGCAACCCGGCAAGCCTGTGGATTGATGACCTTCTTGCCGAAATTCTGCGGCCCGCCTTTCCATTTCAGATCGCTGGTATGGTAGACGCGCGGCTGCGAAAACAATTCGGCATAAAGCTCGCCATAGGTGCCTTCCAGCGCGCGAACAAAGGTGCGCTTCTTGGTCCAGCGTTCCCAGACCACGCCTTCCTTGTCGCCGGCCTCGCTGTTATGGCCTATGCCTTCGGGGTTTTCGGGTTCATTCGACATTTATAATCTCCATTCTCCTCTGCTA
>JAOUMF010000321.1 GCA_029881615.1 Alphaproteobacteria bacterium
CTTTGCCAGCCAGGTTCGCCAGTTCCAGGCTCAGGGTTCCAACCTGACAGCCGAACAGGCGCGCAATCTTGGCGTTATGGACATGACACTGGACCGATTGATCCAGGGCCGCACCTACGACGCAGCGCAGAGCTGGCTGGGGATGGGTATCAGCAACAAACGGATAGCCCAGGCCATCATGGACGAAGAATTGTTTCGCGATGACAGCGGAACGTTCAGCCGCTCCCGCTTTGAGTTCCTGCTGCGGAACAGCAGAATAAGCGAGGCCCGTTACGTCGCCGACCTGCGCCGCGACATGACCAGACGCGAAATCATCAATAGCCTGGCCTTCACCGAAGGCGCGCCATCGGTGCTGGAAAAGAAACTGCACCTCTACCGCAATGAAAAGCGCGTGGCGACGATGATCGTGATTCCGATCGATGCCGCGCTGGATGTCGGCAACCCCGATGACGAAACGATCGCAAGGATTCATCAGGAACAGGCTGACCGCTATACGGCGCCGGAACGCCGGTCAGGCACCTTTATCCTTCTGACCGCCGAGCGCGCCATGAAGGATGTGGTGATAACGGAAGACGAGTTGCGTAGCTATTACGAAGACAATTTACCCAGCTACACAATAGCCGAAACCCGCACGGTACAGCAGATTCCCTTCTCCGATGAAGAAACCGCCCGCAAGGCCGCCGGCATGATCGGCGAAGGCCGCGCCTTCGAGGCGGTGGCGAAGGAACTTGCGAATGTTGGCGGCGAAGCATTGACATATGGAACATTCGCGGCCGGAAATTTTCCCGTCCCCGATCTCGAAGCAACCATCCAGGAATTGCCGGAAGGCGGCATTTCCGAACCCGTCTCGACGGATTTCGGTTGGCATATATTCCGTGTGAGCAGCATACAGCCCGAACAGGTAAGCCCCTTCGAGGATGTCCGTGAGCAGATCGAAAGCACCCTGAAGACCGATCGGGCCGGAGACCTGCTGTACGGACTATCCACATCTTTGGAAGATTTGTTGGCGGGCGGCGCCACGCTGGAAGAGGCCGCCGCGGAAATGGGACTCGAGGCCCGTAAATCCGGCCTTGTTGATATCGAAGGGTTGGGACAGGACGGCAAGACCGTCGCCGGCCTGCCGGGTGGCGAATTCATCAACACGCTTTTTGTCACCGAGATCAACGAACAGAGCGCGCTCAGCCAGATGTCGAATGGCAGCTATTATATTCTCAGAGGCGACGAGATCGTCCCCTCGACGTTGCGCCCGCTGGATGAGGTAAAGAAAGATATCATTGCCAACTGGCAGGCTGAAAAACGCCGGGAAACCGCCCAAAACCGGGCGCTGGCCATTGTCGAGCGTATCGAAAATGGCGAGCCGCTGGCCGGCATAGCCGCCAAGGAAGGGCTAAAACCGAGCGAGAGCAAGCCATTTACGCGTCGTGGCGAAGGTGTTGAATCGAATCTTCTGACACAGGTTCTTGTCGGCGACATGTTCCGGGTGAAGCCCGGCCAGGCTTCCATGGCTCAAACCGGCGATGGCTTTGTCGTTGCGGAGCTGAAATCGATTCAGGCGGCGGGTCCGTCGGACACAGGCGATATAGCCTCGCTGATTGGCAGCCAGATAACCGGCGATATCCTTCACCAATTCGACACGGCACTACGCCAGAGATTCGAGGTCGATGTGGATCAGGCGGCCGTTGCGCGCACGCCGTTGCCACAGTAAGGCGATGCAAATAACTCCGGTTTTTGAGGACTTCGCCCGGCTGTATGACGCCGGCAAGCCGCAAGTTGTCTATACGTCGCTGATCGCCGACCTGGAAACCCCGGTCTCGGCCATGCTGAAGCTGGCCGATGGCCGGCCCAACAGCTTTCTGCTGGAATCGGTCACGGGCGGGGCGATCCGCGGGCGCTATTCCTTCATCGGGCTGAAGCCGGACCTGATCTGGCGCTGTAATGGCGACAAGGCGGAAATCAACCGCAACGCCCAGGCCGACGCCGACGACTTCGACCCCTGCAAGGGCGGCGCGATCGACTCGTTGCGCGCGCTGCTGGACGAATCGGCAATCGATCTGCCCGACAACATGCCGCCGATGGCGGCCGGTCTCGTCGGTTACATGAGCTACGACATGATTCGGCTGATCGAAAAACTGCCGGATGAAAACCCCAAGGTCATCGACGTTCCCGACGGCCTGTTTATCAGGCCCACGGTGATTGCCGTGTTCGATACCATCGAGGACCTGGTGACGGTGATTACGCCAGTGCGCCCCGAATCCGGCGTGGACGCCGCCACCGCATACGCTATGGCAGGCGAACGGTTGACCGAAATCGTGACCGACTTCGATAACCCCCTGCCCTATCGGCGAGATATCGCCGCGACCGCGGCCGAACCGCCGGCCCCAACATCAAACATGGCGCCGGAACAATTCAGGTCGATGGTGAAACAGGCGCAGGAATATATCCTCGCCGGCGATATCTTTCAGGTGGTTCTGTCGCAGCGTTTCGAGGTTCCGTTCGAGCTCCCGTCCTTCGCGCTATATCGCGCGTTGCGCCGTCTCAACCCCTCGCCATTCCTGTTCTATCTGAATTTCGGCGGCTTCAGCATCGTTGGATCGAGCCCGGAAATCCTCGTCCGCCTGCGCGACGATACCGTCACCATTCGCCCGATCGCCGGAACCCGCCCGCGCGGCAGAACCCCGGCCGAGGACAAGGCGCTGGAGGCGGACCTGCTGGCCGACCCGAAGGAACTCGCCGAACATCTGATGCTCCTCGACCTCGGACGCAACGATGTCGGCCGGGTAGCCAAAATCGGTACCGTCCGTGTTACCGAGAAGATGAAGGTCGAACTCTATTCCCACGTGATGCATATCGTCTCGAACGTCGAGGGGGAAATTCGTCCCGACAAGGACGCCCTTCAGGCACTTGCCGCCGGCTTCCCGGCCGGCACCGTTTCGGGCGCGCCCAAGGTTCGGGCGATGGAAATCATCGACGAATTGGAAACAGAGCGGCGCGGCGTCTATGCCGGCTGTATCGGCTATTTCGGCGCCAATGGCGACATGGATACCTGCATCGCGTTGCGCACCGCCGTGGTCAAGGATGGCAAGATGTATGTCCAGGCAGGCGGCGGCATCGTTTATGACAGCGATCCGGAGGCCGAATTTCAGGAAAGTTGCAATAAGGCCAAGGCGTTATTGCGCGCCGCCGAGGAGGCCTTCCGATTCGCCGCCAGCGGCAACCGCGGCTAGACGCGGACCGTATTCCTGTTTCACGATAGTGCTGACCGGCACCAGCACGAATCCCTTGCGGCGGGCCTCTGGAATCCAGTCGGCCAGCACCTCGACCGTCACGTCATGGGGATGGCCAATGGCAATCGCGCTACCGCGCCGACGCGCCACCTGTTCCAGCGCGGCGAGTTGCGCCTGGATTTTCACCGCGTCCAGGTCGTTATCCAGGAAGATATTCCGGGTCGCGTTCGGCATTCCCATATCCCGCGCCAGCCTTGTTCCAGTCGTATTGTGATCGGTTCGCGAATCCAGGAACAGCAGGCCGCGCGCATTGGTTTCCTCGAGCACCGGCTTGACCAGGTCGCCGCGCGCCATGAATTTGCTGCCCATGTGATTGTTGACCCCGACATAGCCGTCGAACCGGTCCAGCGCCCAGCGGAAGCGGCGCATGATTTCCTTCTGGCTAAGATTGGTCAACAAGGCGTTATAGCCGGGGTCGGCGGCACCGCCATTCGGCTCCATGGGGATATGCAATAACAACTCGTGCCCGCGTGAACGCGCGTAACGGGCCTGTTTTTCCAGATTGTCGCTATAGGGTATGAAGGCGATGGTAATTGGCGCAGGCAGTTCGCTGGCGCGCCTGGTACGTCCCTGCACCACCCCGGCATCATCGATGACGATCGCGATCATCGGGCCCTTGCCGATCTGTCGAGGCTCGACCGCATTGGCAAGCCATGCCGGCGGCGCCAAAACCGATCCGCCAGGCGGTTCCGGCTGCATGGGAATGCCGGCAGGCATAGACGGCGCACGCGGCATAGCGATATCGGGATATTCTACGATATC
>JAOUMF010000322.1 GCA_029881615.1 Alphaproteobacteria bacterium
CGCGAAGACATCGGACCGGGTGACGGTCAAGGTCCGGCCCGGGCGCAGCACCTCGCCACGGGCTATCAACCGCTCGCCCTTGCCCGGCGCGACGATGTTCAGTTTATATTCGACGGTCAGCACCGTCATCCCGGCGGGCATCAGCGAAAAGGCCGCATAGCCGCCGGCATTGTCGGCCAGCGTGCCGATCACGCCACCGTGGAAATAGCCATGCTGTTGCGACAGCCCCTCGTCATAGGCCAGGCCGATCTCCGTTCGCCCCGGCCCGACGAGCAGCAATTCGGCCCCCAGCGTCGTCATGAAGGCCTGCCGCGCGAAACTGTCGCGCACATCGCGCTCGTATTCGGGATTACGTATTTCGAAACCGGTCATCCGAGAGCTCCCGCCCGGGCACGCAAGGACGGAATGAAAGAAGTGATTACCACAGAGACACAGAGACACAGAGACTCCATGCCTCCTTCGTCACGGGTCTGCCGCTGGCCAGGGCGTAACGAGGGGGATATGGGGATAACGGGGATATGGGGATAAGGATTTTTGCGTCCGAAGGCCGCGACTCTTTTTAACCCCCTATATTCCCCATCCCCATATCCCCCTTGGATGATTATTGAAGCGGCACGATTTTGCCGGAAAGGCTCGTAAATCCCGGACTCCCTCTGTACCTCTGTATCTTTGTGGTTCACCCTTCCTTTTCGCCGCATCACGCCACCCCCATCGCCGCCATCCGCCGCGCCGCGTCCGCCGCCAGTTGCCGGGTCAAATCGGCGGCGCCGGTCTCGCGGCACAGACCGGCGGCCTGGCCGGACCAGAGCGAGGAAAAATCGGCGGACCCCGCGGCTTCCGCCATCGCTTTCAACGGCGCCAGCGCGCCTCCGGCGGTGGGGAATGCGGGGGTCGCGTCGGACATCGGCCCCACCTCGCGCATGATCCGGTTCACCAGGCCGCGCGCCGGGCGGCCGGAAAAGACATTGGTCAGGGCGGTGCCGTCGTCGCGCGCGCCGTTGAGGGCCGCGCGGTGCAGGTCGGAAATCATCGATTCCGGCGTGAACAGATAGGCGGTGCCGATCTGCGCCGCCGCCGCGCCCAGTGCGAAGGCCGCCGCCACGCCGCGCCCGTCGGCGATGCCGCCCGCCGCGATCACCGGAACCTTCACCGCATCCACCACCTGCGGCACCAGCGCGAAGGTACCCGCCTGACCGGCGATCTCGTCGGTCAGGAACATGCCGCGATGGCCCCCCGCCTCATAGCCCTGGGCGATGATGGCGTCGCAGCCATTGGCCTCCAGCCAGCGCGCCTCTTCCACCGTGGTCGCGGAACTCAACACCACCGCGCCGGCCGCCTTCACCCGGTCGAGCAACGGCCTCGCCGGAAGCCCGAAATGAAAGCTCACGACCTCGGGCCTGCAATCCTCGACAACCCCGCACATGGCGTCGTCGAAGGGCGCGCGGTTGACGGCGGGCGCGTCGGCGGACTCGTCCAGTCCCAGCTCACGATAGAAGGGCGCCAGCCGCGTCTTCCAGGCGGCGGCACGTTCCGGGTCGGGCGCCGCGGGCTGATGACAGAAGAAATTCAGGTTGACGGGTCTGGCCGTTTGCTGGCGGATCACGCCAACCTCGGCCCGCACCGTCACCGCATCCAGCATCGCGCAAGGCAGCGAGCCAAGCCCGCCGGCCTCGGCCACCGCAATCGCCATCGCCGCCCCGTTCGCGCCGGCCATCGGCGCCTGGACGATCGGCAGTTCGATGCCGAGAAGATCAAGCAGTCTGCGATCCGGCCACATGTCACTCACCACGGAAATCCGGCACGCGCTTCTCGACGAAGGCGGCGACGCCTTCCTTGAAATCCTCGGTCCCGGCGCTCTCCGCAATCGCGCGGCGTTCATGTTCCATCTGGGTTTCCATCGAGGATTCCAGGCTGGAGGCCACCAGCCGCTTGGCGGCGCCGAAGGCGCGGGTCGGGCCATTCGCCAGCCGGGCACAGTAGGCGCGCGCTTCCTCGGCGAAGCTGTCGGCGGGCATGATGCTGTTGACGATGCCCAGATCCTTGGCCTCGCCCGGCGACAGCACCTCGTTGTTGACCATCATGTCATAGGCGCGCTTCGGCCCGACGATACGTGGCAGGAAAAAGCTGGAGCCGCCATCGGGCGACAGGCCGGCCTTGGTATAGGCCATGGTGAAGACCGCGTTTTCCGACGCCAGCACCAGGTCGCAGGCCAGCGCCAGGCTGAAACCAAATCCGCCGGCCGGTCCGTTGACGGCGGCGATCACCGGCTTTTCCATCCGCGTGATGGTGGCGATAGCCCCATGCACCGATACGGTGAGTTTTTTCAGGAACGGCCCGCCGGAGCCCACTTCCTCGGCCGCCGCCTTCATTGCCTTCAGGTTCCCGCCGGCGCAAAAGGCCTTGCCGGTCCCGGTGATCATCACCGCGCGCACCGAGGCATCCTCATCGCACTCGATCAGCGCGTCCAGCAATGTTTCGATCGTCGCCCCGTCGATCGCATTATAGGCATCCGGCCGGTTCAGGGTGAGAATGGCGAGCCCGTCTTCGCGCTCGATGAGAACAGGATTTTCGGCCATGGCTACCTCCGGGTCGGTTGATTCGCCTACGCTAGCCGCCCGTGTCGCGCCCGTCCAGCCCAGGCCATGGCGGCAGCATGTCCCGCGCCACATGTTTGAAGGGCAGCGACGCCGCATCCGCGGTGGCCGGGCCGGGCGTATCGACATCGACGATCCGCGCACAAACCGGCCCGAAGGCGGCGCGGAAATGGTTCTTCGCCTTGACGGCCAGGATCCGAATCTCCGAGAGATTGACGTCATGAAGCCGGAAATAGGCGTGATCGTTGGGTGAAATGCTGACCCCGGTGACGATCACCCTGATCATCGGATTATCAACCAGTTCGAACAGCACCGAACCGCCGAGATCGACCTCCATGCCGCTCCACATCGGGCCGTCATTGGTAAAATGCCCGTCGGTCAGCCGCAGCACACGCAAACGGACAGGAACCGGCTGCCCATATATGCCGGTCAGCCGCCCACCCAGCCTGGCACCGAGTTCCGCCCCCTCGCCGGCCGCATGGGCCTGTTCCACCAGCGGCGGATCGCGGAAGAAGGCGAACAGGCTGGGAACTTCCGGCCGCGCCTCCACCAGCGCGCGGAACAGGGCCGGCGTATCGCCGATGCCGCCCGACATGGGATTGTCCGCCGGCTCGACAATGGCGGTAAGACCGGGCGGCGGATCGGCGACGATCGCATGGACGGCGTCATCGGCCGTCGGCATGTCGGGCAGGAAGGCCCGTCGCCGGCGAATGATTTCCACGCACAATGTTCTCGGCGCGTCCTGCGCCGCCGGATTAAGGCGCTCGGCGGTGACGGCAACACTGGCCCCGGCGTTGGAGGTATCGCCGAACGTGAAACCACCGAACGGACTGACGTCATAAAGGCCGTCGCGCCGCTCCATCTCGCGCGCCAACGCCTCGATCTCCGCCATCGGACCCGATTCCGTACGCATATTATGGCTCAGCAGCACCAGGCCGGTCCGCTCTATGGTCACAAAGGGCCTGATTTCTCCGGCCACCGCCCGCGCCAGCAGGTCCAATGCCTTTTCCGCCGTCTCGTACGTATCGACATGCGGATAGGTCTTGTAACCAACCGCGATATCGATGTTGGGCCCTATCTCCCAGGCCATGTTGGCGTGCAGGTCAAAGCTGACCGCCAGCTTGCAGGTCGACCCGACGGCGCCGCGCACCGCGCGCAAAATATCTAGGTCCGGGGTCTTGCGCGTGACGCCCAGCATCGCGCCATGCAGGGAAACATACACGCCGTCCCACTTCTGCCCCGCAAGATCCCGGGAAATTTCGGCGGTAACATCCAGGATGAACTGGTCGGGCACCGGCCCGCCGGGTGGGGCGGCGGCACAGCGCAGGAACTCGCCCTCCCAATCCTGCCGGGCGTCGAGAAAATCGACGGCCGCGCCCATTTCCATCCGGGTGCCGCGGTATATTTCGCGCGCCGCCTCGCCCTTATGCCATTCGCTCT
>JAOUMF010000323.1 GCA_029881615.1 Alphaproteobacteria bacterium
CCGAGGCGGCGTCGGTATGCGACAGGCTGTCCGAGGCGGGAATCGAGGCCGTGACATTGACCCGCCAGGGGCCTGCATTGACGTCCGACAGGCAGGCGGCGGCGCGACATGCACGTTACGGGCTGATGTCTCAATGGTGTCGCGAAGCCGGCGTACTTCACCTGCTGCTGGGGCACCATCGGGGCGATCAGGCCGAAACGTTGATGCTTCGCCTGGGCCGGGGAAGCGGCGTTGACGGTCTGGCATCCATGGCGGCGATTAGCGAGGGGCCGGATGTGCGTTTGTTACGGCCTTTGCTGGATGTATCACGCAAATCATTGATTGATTTCTTGCAAGCCCGCGGGACGGCCTGGGTGGTCGATTCGTCGAATGAAGACAATTCCTTCGCGCGGGTTCGCATGCGGGGCTTGCTCCCCGCCCTTGAGAAAGAGGGAATTACAGAGCCGCGTCTGGCGGCAACGGCCCGGCGCATGGCGCGCGCGCGCACAGCACTGGACAGCGCGGCAACGGACTTGCTGGCACGCGCTGTTGCCATTTATCCGGAAGGATTTGCACTGTTCTCGCCCGACAAGTTACTGGCCGCGCCCGAGGATACCGGGATGCGCGCGCTTTCCCGGCTGCTGGCATGTATTGGCGGTAGCCCGCATGGGCCGCGCATGGACGATATCGAGCGGCTCTACGAGTGGCTTTCAAAGGGCAAGGGCGGCGGGCGCACCCTGGGAGGGTGCCGCCTTACCCGTTCAAGGGGCGGCCGAATACTTGTCTGCCGGGAATCCGCCGCCGTTGCGGAACCGGCGCCGGCTGTTTCCGGTTATTTGTGGGACGGGCGATTCCGGATCTCGTCGGTGGAATCGCCGAATGTTATGGTGGGTGGTCTTGGGCCTTCCGGTTGGGCGCAAATCCGCGCGGACAAACCCGATATCGATGAAAAAGGTTTACCCGCGGACGCAAGAATCGCACTTCCGGCTATCTGGAGACTTGAAGAGGTCGTAAAGGTACCCCACCTCCTTTATTGTGCAACGTCTTTGGGCAAAGGCGCCGGCAACGAGTTGAAGTTGACGTTTTTGCCGGCACGATTGCTTGGTCCGGCCCGTTTTGCAGCGGTTCCGGCCCTTGCGTAAGAGCAATTTAAAGGTATTCTGCACGACTTGGCGCCATTATACCGGTTTGGCGCTGGGGGGCTTGGCACCGGCAATCGAGGGAACTCGCACGTGAATTTGTTTGGTCGAAATCTGGCGGTATGGATATTTATCGTCATTCTGCTGATCGGTTTGTTCAGCTTTTTCAATGGTAATCCTGGCATGCAGCCGGACAAGGAAATTCCATATTCGGAATTTCTTGCCCAGGTGGATAGTGGCAACGTGAACGATGTCATAATCCAGGGAACCCGCATCGAAGGGCATTACAAGGATAGCACCCGGGATTTCTATACCCGTGCGCCCGAAAATGACGACTCCATGGTCGAGACCTTGCGTAAGGGCGGCGTCAAATTCAAGGTCGAGGAATTCGACCGCGGCGCAAAGACGATGTTCGAAGTCATCCTTTCCTGGTTCCCGTTCCTGTTGATCATCGGTGTCTGGATTTTCTTCATGCGCCAGATGCAAGGTGGCGGCGGCAAGGCGATGGGCTTTGGCAAGTCGAAGGCCAAGATGCTGACCGAAAAGGTGGGCCGCGTGACCTTTGACGATGTCGCGGGTGTCGACGAGGCGAAGGTTGAACTGGAAGAGGTCGTGGAATTCCTGCGCGACCCCCAGAAGTTCCAGCGGCTTGGCGGCAAAATCCCCAAAGGCTGTCTGTTGCTTGGCCCGCCGGGAACGGGCAAGACGCTGCTGGCCCGCGCGATTGCCGGCGAGGCCAACGTTCCCTTCTTCACGATTTCAGGCTCCGACTTTGTCGAAATGTTCGTCGGTGTCGGCGCCAGCCGTGTGCGCGACATGTTTGAGCAAGGCAAGAAAAACGCGCCCTGTATCATCTTCATCGATGAAATTGATGCGGTTGGACGCCATCGCGGCGCCGGACTAGGCGGCGGCAATGACGAGCGCGAGCAGACGCTGAACCAGCTGCTGGTGGAGATGGACGGCTTCGAGGCGAACGAGGGCGTGATTCTGATCGCCGCAACCAACCGTCCGGACGTGCTTGATCCGGCGCTGACGCGCCCAGGCCGTTTCGATCGTCAGGTCATCGTCCCCAATCCCGATATTCTGGGTCGCGAGAAAATCCTGAAGGTTCATCTGCGCAAGGTGCCGCTGGCGCCGGATGTGGATGCCAAGGTGGTGGCTCGCGGCACCCCTGGTTTTTCCGGTGCGGACCTGGCCAATATCGTCAATGAAGGTGCCTTGCTGGCCGCGCGGAAGAATCGCCGCGTGGTAACCATGAAGGATCTTGAAGACGCCAAGGACAAGGTGATGATGGGCAGCGAACGTCGTTCGATGGTCATGAGCGACGAGGAAAAGAAACTCACCGCCTATCACGAGGCGGGGCATGCGGTCGCGGCCCTTCATTCGCCGGCATCCGATCCCATCCACAAGGCAACGATAATCCCGCGTGGCCGTGCCCTGGGCATGGTTATGCGCTTGCCGGAGCGGGATGAATATTCGATGGCCCGCGACAAGCTTGAAGCGAACCTCGTGGTCGCCATGGGTGGCCGGATTGCCGAGGAAATGATGTTCGGGCATGCCAAGGTGACGACGGGTGCTTCGGGTGATATTTCGCAGGCCACTACCTTGGCGCGGCGAATGGTTACCGAATGGGGCATGAGCGAAAAGCTGGGACCGTTACGTTATAACGACGACCAGGAAGAAGTGTTCCTGGGGCACTCGGTTACCCAGACCAAGCATGTATCCGCCGCGACGGCGGAACTTATTGATCTCGAAGTTCGGCGTATCGTCGACGAAGCCTATGACTCCTGCAAACAGATCCTGACCGATAACCGAAAGGAACTGGAGCTTTTGGGTGAGGCCTTGTTGGAATATGAAACGCTGAGCGGCGGCGAAATCAATTCGGTGATTGCCGGCGAGACGATTGTGCGCGGCGATGGCGATGTGCCGCCGGCCCCTGCGAAATCATCTGTTCCCAGCGCCGGTAGCGTCGGCATTGCTCCCGATCCAGAGCCGCAACCGGGAAGCTGAGAAACCATTATATGAAATTTACGGCCATCGGGCGTTGGCTCCGATGGCCGTAAAGATTCCATGGGGGAAGAGATAGAGGCGTGGATATTCGGCTGGCTGCGAAGATTCATGCGGCTATTATTTATGTCGATGCGCTTTATCTATCTAATTGGAAAGATAAGCCAAACAATATAAAGAGTGTCTTGGTGACCGCTGCATGTACGGTGAGGGGCGGAGGAGTCTGTTGAATCCCACGGATATCCCGCATCGGATGGCTCGTCGTCGATATCGGGCCGGGACGTGTGAAACCGATGGATGCTTTCATGTTTTTCTTTTGAGTTAATTCTCTGTTCACTTGAATTGTTTTAAAAACAAGGGTCGACAGGTGGGGTAAGCGGGCGGCGTAAGCCGTTTGCATGGATGAATGCGGGGAATCGCATGACACGCACGATGTTCGGAACCGATGGAATTCGGGGCCTAGCGAACAAAGAACCGATTACACCGCATACCGTGTTGCGGTTGGCAATGGCTGTTGGCCAGCGGTTTCGGCGCGGCGACCACCGTCATCTGGTGGTTATCGGCAAGGATACCCGCCTGTCCGGCTATATGCTTGAGCCCGCCTTGACCGCTGGTTTCGTTTCCATGGGCATGGATGTGGTGCTGGTGGGACCATTGCCGACCCCTGCTGTCGCGGTGTTGACGCGATCGCTCAGGGCCGATCTCGGCGTCGTGATTTCCGCCTCGCATAATCCCTATTTCGATAACGGGATCAAGCTGTTCGGGCCCGATGGTTATAAACTGTCGGACGATGAGGAAGCGGAAATCGAAAGGTTGATGAGCAGCGCCGAGCTGGAGCCGGCCGAATCAATCGATCTCGGACGCGCGCGCCGGTTGGACGATGCCCAGGGCCGTTATATCGAAT
>JAOUMF010000324.1 GCA_029881615.1 Alphaproteobacteria bacterium
TCCTCGCGCGGAATCGCGGCCGCCTTGCCGCGAAACAGCCCGGTGCTGCGCAGCAGCCGGCTGTCGGTCACCATGATGTCTGGCCGGTGGGCAAACCAGATGAAGAACAGCACCAGCAGCGGCAGCAGGGTCAGGGTAAAGGTCCAGTCGGCGGCCGCAACCTCGCCCCGGTAAATGGCGTAACCAAGCCAGCCCAACCCGGCGAGGCAGAGCGCGGCCAGCGGCAGGCCAAGCCAGACCGGTCCGGGACTGTTGCGGAAAACGATTTCCTCATCCGGCCGAAGCAGGGAATGAGCGCGGGTCATGTCATCCGGTTTCCGCTATCGCCAGCATCAGGGCGCCACCCCCCAGGCAACGGTCGCCATCAATATTACAGTGCCAGCCTCGCCGGGCGAGAGCCAGATCCCGGCCAGCCCCAGCAGCATAGCGCCAATTATGCCGACGCGAATTTTGCCGAATCCCGTTGGGTGGGTGGCTTGGTCATTGCGCCACAGGATATATTCGCCGGGTGGCGTCATTGCCCGAAAATCCGCGGCCAATCCGTCGCGATGCCTCATCATCGCCGCCCCGCAATCGGCGGGATTGCTCCCCTGAAGTTACTCATGCCCGTCCTTCCCTTTTTCCGGCGCTTCGCACCGGCAACCTTTGATTGTCCATGAAGGCTGTTAAGGAGTTGTAAACGGGGCGCGGGCTGGGAAATCCGTATCGCTTCGCTTTGCCTGGCCTTTGCGGCGGACTGGCATGAGGAGGCGAGAGCCATGGGACGCGAATTGCATATCACAGGTAGATTTCGGCACGCTCTGCGCAGTGCCCTGAATATTGCCGCGGCCGGCCTGCTGGCGGTATCGATTGCCGGGTGCGCCACCGGAACGCGGGATCCGAAACCCGATCCGATGGCGTCGGAGATCGGCGGCGAGGGCGACGAGTTCGCGGCCCGGATCGGTTTCGGCGCTTCGGCGATCTGGTCCTCGACGGTGCGGCCGGTCAAGGAACCGGTCTCCACCCTGCACAGGTTGGTCATGCTGACCGCCGATATGCTGGGCGGGATAATCGCGGCCCCGCTGAAGGCTATTGCCCCCGCTGGCGCGGAAACCGTCGTGCCGCTGGCCGCCGACGGCGGCATGGACCTTGTTGCCTGGGAGAACACCCTGGACGACCTGACCGGCACGCGCCAGACCCTCGGCACGGTGGATTACCTGATCGACGGCAAGGCGTTCTATCCAGTGCTGTACGATGCCATTGAGGGGGCGGAGAAATCGGTCGATGTCAGGCTCTATATCTTCGATACCGACGATGTGGCGCTGGACGTGGCCGACCGCCTGAAACAACGCGCCGGCGCGGTGCGCACGCGCATTCTGCTGGACGGGCTGGGCAGCAGCTGGGCATCCGGCGAGCCACCCGATACGCTGCCGCGCGGCCATCGCGCCCCGCTCTCCATCGCCGATTACCTGCGCGAGGGGTCGGCGGTATCGGTGCGCATACAGGCCAACCCGCTGCTGGCCGGCGACCATACCAAGAGCATCGTGATCGACGGCGAGCGCGCCTTCCTGGGCGGCATGAACATCGGCCGCGAATACCGCCATGAATGGCACGACATGATGGTGGATCTGCGCGGGCCCGTGGTGGCCGGCATCCGTCGCGATTTCGAATCGACCTGGGATCGCGCCTCGATGTTCGGAGATGTCGGCTGGCTGGTCGGCGCCCTGACGCGCGGGACCATAAGGAACGGCGGCGGCGGCGCCAAGATGCGCCTGCTGGCGACCAGACCTGGCGACGACCAGATCCGCCGCGCCCGCTTCGCCGCTTTCGAGCGTGCGCAACGCTATATCTTCGTCGAGACGCCCTATCTGGCCGACGACGACGCCCTGGACAGGTTGGTCGTGGCGGCGCGGCGTGGAGTCGATGTGCGGGTCATCCTGCCGGAACGCAACGACAGCGCGCTGATGGACGACAGCAACCGCGCCGCGGCCCGGACCCTGCTGGCGGCGGGCGCCCGGGTCTTCATCTATCCCGGGTTCACCCACGCCAAGGCGATGATGGCCGACGGCTGGGCGGCATTCGGTTCGGCCAACATGGACTGGCTCAGCCATGCGGTGAACCGCGAAATGGATGTCGCCACCTCAGACCCGGATATCGCCGGGCGACTGAAGCGGGACCTCTTTATGGCCGATTTCCGGCACGCCTGGGAATTGCAGCAGGCCGAACGGCCGGAACTGGTCCACAACGTCGCCTTCGCCGGCGTCTGGCAATAGCGGCGACGGGCAGTCAGGTGGGATCGGCTTCGTCGTCGAACAGATGTTTCAGATAGGCCTCGGGTCCGCGCAGGAAGCGTTCGTATAGCTTGAAATGGTCGGTCTCGCGGTAATCGACCTCGTTTGCGCCGTCGGGGCCCAGTTCCAGCAGCGTCGCGCCGGGCAGGGCCATCAGGATCGGCGAGTGGGTAGCCATGATAATCTGGGCCGTGCCCGATTTCTGCATGTCATGCAGGGCGCAGAGGAAGCTGAGCTGCCGGTTTGGCGACAGCGCGGCCTCCGGCTCGTCGAGGATATAGAGGCCGGGTTCGCTCAGCCGGCTGAGATAGATCGCCAGGAAGGATTCGCCGTGCGACTGCTCATGCAATGGCTGGCCGCCCCACCGGTCGATGCTGCCCGCCCGGTCGATAAAGGCGGCGACGTTGAAGAAGCTCTCGGCCCGCATGAAGAATCCCCGGCCGATCTTGGGCAGCCAGGACAGGCGCAAGGCCGGGGCCAGCGGCGCCCAATCCTGGGGGCCGCCCGGCCCGTGACCGGAATCGCCGCCCTGTTCGGAAAAGCCGGCCGCCGCCGCGATCGCTTCCAGCAGGGTGGATTTGCCCGAGCCGTTCTCGCCGACCAGGATGGTGACCGGCCGCTCGAAGGCGATTTCCAGCGCGCCATCCTGCAGTAATGGCAGGTCGAAGGGCCAGCCGCGCTCCATCCTTTCCGGCAACAGGCTCAACCGCCTCAGGAAGGGGGCGGCAGGGGCTGTTTTTGAACGTTTCCGGGCCATTGGGCGGCAGTTTAGCATGCCACGCGACCGGGGCGGTACCCGCGATAGAGTCATTTGGAGGCATGTTTTCATAAAAAATGCCGGTAATTTTCCGGAATTTACAATTCGTCAACCTTAAGGCTGGTAAATAGATGCCAGTGGATTGACTTTTCTTGGAAACACTCGGGATCGAATTATGAAGAGTTTGCGCGCATTTATATTGGGGCTTGCGGTTTTTTCCTTGTGCGCATCCTTGGCGCCGGCGAATGCGCAGGTCGAAGCCGATGGCGGCCTGTACTGGAGTATGCGCGGAGGCCTGTCACAGGTCGCGAATGCCTCGATTGTGGACGTGCCAGGGTACCCGGCAACTTACACACAAACAACCGATCCTACGACTGGTGTTGTCACAACAACTCTGGTCACGCGCGGGCTCAACGATCACAGGGGTCTTCGCGACCTCGAGATGGATTATGGCTGGGTCGCCGGTGCGGCGATTGGATACACATGGCTCTATCCCGATAACTCGGCTGACCTGCGCATGGAGTTCGAGGGAATTTACCGGCGAAACGTCAATGGTTCGGTCGATGCCCAATATTATCCGACAACCAATAATCCGGATTCCGATAGCATTTACACGGCTGCGAATCTTCCATTTAAGGGGTCGGTGTCGTTTCGAAGCGCGATGTTCAACGTAATGTTGGACTTTCACACGCCGACACGTATCGTCCCTTATGTTGGCCTGGGCGCCGGCGTGACACATTTGGTCAGTAAGGTAGGAGCCATCAACGACGATCTTCTGTCCCCGTCGTGGCAAGCTATTGGGGGGGTCGGTTACAAGCTTTCACCAGGGACGATGCTGACCTTGGAGTTCCGTTATTTCGCCTTGGTCGGCGATGAGTGGTCGGATCTTTTTCAGACTGACGATCTCAATAGCATCGAGTTCGACGATTGGTCGATGGGCGTGCGCTTTACCTTCTGATCTGGCGGCGCCCCAAAGCCGATGA
>JAOUMF010000325.1 GCA_029881615.1 Alphaproteobacteria bacterium
ATGCGGGCCTCGTGTTCAATGCCGATCCGCTGGGTATCGTCAGCCTGGCCCCCAACGAATTGAATATCTTCGCGGCCGTGGTGTTCGCCAGTTCGCCCGGCGTGTTCCGTATCGTGCGTGGCCTGACCATGGATATCAAGACGCGCGATTACGTGGCCGCCGCGCAGACCCGGGGCGAAAGCCCCTGGTACATCATGCTTTGGGAAATCCTGCCCAATGCGCGCGGACCGCTGATCGTCGATGCCTGCCTGCGCATCGGCTATACGACCATCCTGCTCGGAACCCTGGGTTTCTTCGGGCTGGGGCTGGCGCCGGAATCGCCGGACTGGGGCTCGATGATCAACCAGACCCGGGGTTTCATCCGCATCGCGCCGACCATCGTGCTGCCGCAGACCATTGCACTGGCCATGCTGGTGCTGGGGCTGAACCTGCTGGCCGACGGGCTGCGCGAGCAGTCCTTGAAGGATTGAGGAGATCGCCATGACCGAACCGATCCTGGAAATCGAAAACCTGTCGATCTCGTTCTTCACCCGCGCCGGCGAAATACCGGCGGTAATGGATTTTTCCTGCCGTGTGATGCCGGGCGAGGCGATGGGACTGGTTGGCGAGTCCGGCTGCGGCAAATCCACGGTGGCGTTGGGCATCATGCGCGATCTGGGCAAGAATGGCCGTATTGTCGGCGGGACCATCAAGTTCCGCGGGGAAGACCTGACAAACATGTCCGAGGAAAACCTGCGCAAGATTCGCGGGTCCGCCATTGCCATGGTCTATCAGGAGCCGATGGCCAGCCTGAATCCGGCCATGAAGGTCGGCAAGCAGTTGATGGAAGTGCCGATCATTCATGAAGGCATCGACGAGGCGGCGGCCCATGCCCGCGCACTGGAGATGCTGGGCGACGTGCGCCTGCCGGACCCGGCCCGCATCATGGAGGCCTATCCCCATCAGCTTTCCGGCGGCCAGCAGCAGCGCATCGTCATCGCGATGGCGCTGTTGTCGAACCCGGCGCTGTTGCTGATGGACGAGCCGACCACCGCGCTGGACGTGACGGTGGAGGCCGGTATCGTCGATCTGGTCAAGACTCTGGGCGAGAAATACGGCGCCTCAATGCTGTTTATCTCGCATAACCTGGGCCTGATCCTGGAGACCTGCAACCGCATCACGGTGATGTATTCGGGCGAGGCGGTGGAGACTGGCACTATCAAGGCGATCTTCGACGATATGCGCCATCCCTATACCCAGGGGCTGTTCCGCTCGATCCCGCTGCCCAGCGCCGACAAGACATCGCACCCCTTGGTCGCCATTCCGGGCCAGCTGCCGCTGCCGCACGAGCGGCCGCCTGGCTGTAATTTCGGCCCGCGCTGCGGCCATTTCGAGGCCGGCAAGTGTGACCAGCATAAGCTGGCCATGCATGAACCCGAAGGGCTGGCCGGGCACGAGACGCGCTGTATACGCACCGACGAGATCGACTGGAACGCGCCGATCGCCGGCGACCATACCAACGAACCAATCGAGCCCGGGGAGGTCGTGCTGCGGGTCGAGGGGTTGAAGAAATATTATCAGGTGGCCGCCAACGAAATCTTCGGCGGCACCGAGGCCCGTAGCGTCAAGGCCAACGAAGAAGTGTCGCTGGAGGCGCGCGAGGCGGAAACGGTGGCCATCGTCGGCGAATCCGGTTGCGGCAAGTCCACGCTGGCGCGCGTGCTGCTGGGGCTGGAGACCCGCACCGAGGGCGAGGTGTTCCTGGGCGACAGGGAAATCGGCGCTATCGATATCGCCGATCGCGATACCCATACCGTCAGTTCGATCCAGATGGTGTTCCAGAATCCGTTCGATACGCTGAACCCCAGCCATACGGTGGGTTCGCAGATCATTCGTTCGCTGGAGAAATTCGGCGTCGGTAACTCGCAGGCGGAACGCCGCGAACGCATGCTGGAACTGCTGGATCTGGTCAAGCTGCCGCGCGAGTTCGAAAGCCGCATGCCGCGCCAGCTTTCCGGCGGTCAGAAGCAGCGCATCGGCATTGCCCGTGCTTTTTCCGGCAGTCCCACCGTGGTGGTGGCCGATGAACCGGTCTCAGCGCTGGACGTTTCGGTTCAGGCTGCCGTCACCGAACTGCTGGTCGATGTACAGCGCGAGTCGCGCACCACCATGCTGTTTATCAGCCATGACCTTTCCGTCGTGCGCTATCTCGCGGACCGTGTTGTGGTGATGTATCTGGGCCATGTGGTGGAGCAGGGAACGACCGACCAGGTGTTTGCGCCGCCTTATCATCCTTATACGGAAGCCCTGTTGTCGGCGGTGCCGATCGCCGACACCTCCATCACCAAAAAACATATCGTGCTGGAAGGCGATATCCCGTCTGCCATGAACCCGCCGTCGGGCTGCCCGTTCCAGACGCGCTGCCCGCGGAAATCCCAGGTTCCGGGCGATAGATGCGAAACCGAGATGCCGCCAATGCGCGGCGTGGGCGATGGCCATTTCGTCAAATGCCATCTGACCGACGCCGACCTGGACGAGATGGAGCCGGTCATTTCCATGGCGGGATGACGACGAAGAGCTGTATAACCTCTGCATGAAACCAAATTTAGTCATTGCGGGGCGCGAAGCGCCGCGGCAATCCAGTCAGGCGGCGCGACTGGTTTGCTTCGCCAGAGGCTTGCAATGACGACCTCGCGCTTTGCGCATTGGTCTTCGGGACGGCGTCGCTCGGTACGGGGAGTCATCGCTTGCAACGGCTGATTATCGCAATTACCGGCGCGTCGGGCGCCATTTACGGGGTGAGGGCGCTGGAAGCCCTGCGCGATGCGCCGGATATCGAGACGCACCTGATCCTGTCACCCTCGGCCAAGCTGACGATTGCCGCGGAAACCGACACCACGGCCGATGCGGTCAAGGCGATGGCGACTGTCGTGCATCCCTACAAGGATATTGGCGCCGCGCTGTCCAGCGGCTCGTTCCGCACCGCCGGGATGCTGGTCGCGCCCTGTTCCATCAAGACGCTCAGCGGTATCGCCAACAGCTATAACGACAATCTGATCGTGCGCACGGCGGATGTCTGCCTGAAGGAACGCCGCCGCGTGGTGCTGTTGCTACGCGAAACCCCGCTGCATCGCGGTCATCTGGATCTGGCGATCCGTGCGACCGACAATGGCGCGGTCATCATGCCCCCGGTTCCGGCCTTCTATCACAAACCGCAAAACATCGACGATATCGTGAACCAGACCGTTGGCCGGGCGCTCGACCTCTTCGATATCGATGTGGGAACGGTAAGCCGCTGGGGCGGCATGGGCGAGGGTTAACCCGGCCCGCCTGTCTTGCGCGCCAACGTACCGCGCGCCGGGTTGTAACCCACGATCGCCAGCGCGCCGAACACCACCAGCGCCGATAGTGTAATGATCAGCGATTCCGGATTGACCTTGCCGGCCATGGCGAAGCGGATGCTTTCCACCGCATGCGTAAACGGGTTCCAGTCGGCCAGGCGGGCCAGGAAGGGGCTGGTTTCCTGCAACCGCCACAGTGGGTACAGCGCGGTGGACAGGAAGAACATGGGGAAGATCACGAAATTCATCACCCCGGCGAAATTCTCCAACTGGCGGATCGCCGACGACAGCAAAAGGCCTAGCGCGCCCATCATCATGCCGGTCAGGAACAGCACCGGCAGCAGCATCAGATAGCCGGACCAGGGCGCGTCGATATCGAAAAACCAGGCGACGGCCAGGAAGGTATAAACCTGCAGGACCGACACCGACGTGCCCGCCATCAGCTTGGAGACCAGCAGGAACCAGCGGGGCAAGGGGCTGACCAGCAGCGTCTTCATGCTGCCCATCTCGCGGTCGTAGACCATCGACAGCGAACTCTGCATACCGTTGAACAGCTGTACCATGCCGATCAGACCCGGGGTGATATAGACCTCATAAAGAATATAGGTCTCGTAGGGCGGCGTGATCGACACACCCAGCACCTGGCGGAAGCCGGCAGCGAAGATCAGCAGCC
>JAOUMF010000326.1 GCA_029881615.1 Alphaproteobacteria bacterium
CCGATCCGGCCACGCGGCGGCGGGCATCCTGTCGGACGGCAAGTAGCGCCCAGGTGAAAAGTATCCGGCCAGCCTCTTCGTTCCCCGCAAGCCCCCCGTGGCATGGCCAGAGGACGGGCAATCTTCCCGTTGGCGCAAAACGGACAAATTAAACATAATCACTTTTGCCTGCGCCAACATCGCATGCATAATCGCCGCCCCTGTTTCTGGAGTCGCCCGATGGATTTTATTTTCATGCTGACCCGCGACGACCGCACCGTCACCGACGGGCTGGCGCTGCTCGATAGCGTCGGCGACCTGGGGCTGGGGCATATCGGCTTCAAGGATATCGGGGTCGACCGGGAAACCCTGAAGGCCTTGGCCCGGCGCATCCGGGACATGGGCGCCATCAGCTATCTGGAAATCGTCAGCACCACGCCGGCGGATGCCCGCATGTCGGCCCAAGTCGCCGTGGAAATCGGCATTGACCGGCTGCTCGGCGGAACGCAAGTGGAGGCTACACTGGACATCATCGGCAACAGCGGCATCGACTATTATCCCTTCCCCGGCTTTCCCGTTGGCCATCCGACCGACCTGAAGGGCAAGGCGGATGATATCGCGGACCATTGCCGCGATTTCATGGCCAAGGGTTGCGCCGGGGCCGACCTGCTGGCCTACAGGGCGCTGGAAGACGATCCACTGGCGCTGGTGCGCGCCGCGCGCGAGGCGCTGGGCGACGGCAAGCTTATCGTCGCCGGCGGCATCGCCGACGTTACGCAGATCGAGGCTCTGGCGGATGCCGGCGCGGACGCTTTCACCATCGGCACGGCGGTTTTCGACGGAACCTTCGCCGAGGGCGGCGCGGATGTCGTGACGCAGCTTGGCCATGTCATGGCGGCCTGCGCATGAGCCCCGCAACCATGCGCCCGCTATCCGAATTTCCCACCGCGGCACGGCGCGCGGTGCGGTTCGTGCTGTGCGATATCGACGACACGATCACCGACCATGGGCGGCTTCCCGCGGCCAGCCTGGCCGCCATGGAACGGCTGCAGCTGGCGGGGATAAAAGTGCTGCCGATCACCGGGCGGCCGGCGGGCTGGTGCGATCACTTCGCCCGCATGTGGCCGGTGGACGGGGTAGTCGGCGAGAACGGCGCCATGTTCTTCCGCTACGACCATCAGGCCCGCCGTATGCACCGGCGTTACTGGAAGACGGCGGAACAGCGGGCCGCCGACCGGGTGAAACTGGATCGGCTGGCGCAAGAAATTCCAGCGGCCGTGCCGGGCGCCGCGGTGGCCGCCGACCAGCCCTACCGCGAGGAAGACCTCGCCATCGATTTCGCCGAGGACGTACCAACCTTGTCGCAAGAGAACATCGGGCGCATCGTCGCCATGTTCGAAAACGCAGGCGCGGTGGCCAAGGTCAGTTCCATCCACGTCAATGGCTGGTTCGGGGATTTCGACAAGCTGGCGATGACGCGGCGCGCCATGGCGGAATTCTTCGAACGCGATATCGACACCGCGCGCGACGACATCGTCTTCGCCGGCGATTCCCCCAACGACGCGCCGATGTTCGGCTTCTTCCCCAACGCGGTCGGCGTGGCCAACGTACGGGATTTCGTGGGTCAGTTGGCGGCCGAACCCGCCTGGATCACCCAGGGCCGCGGCGGCGCGGGATTTCAGGAACTGGCCGAGGCGTTGCTGGCGGCGCGGACTTAAGAAATGCCAGATCAGACTGCCACCTGCGCAACGCGGAGAATAACGCCGTGACCTGGGAACTCTGGATCGCCTATGTTATCGCGACAACGATATTATGCGTAATTCCCGGGCCGACGGTGCTTCTTGTTGTCGGTTACGCGCTGTCGGCCGGCCGTCGCTCCGCCTGGTGGACCGTACCCGGCGTAACCTTGGGTGACGCGGTGGCGATGACCGGTTCGCTGACTGGCCTGGGGGCACTGCTTGCCGCATCCGCCGACGCTTTCACGGTTCTGAAATGGATCGGCGCCGCCTATCTGGTCTATCTGGGCATCCGCATGTGGCGCGCCGAACCCACGGTCGGCGAGATCGCGACGGACGGCGCGGGCCGCGCCCGATGGTCCCTGACGGCGCACGCATTCACCGTGACCGCGCTGAACCCCAAGGGCATCGCCTTCTTCATCGCGTTCCTGCCGCAGTTCATTTCCCCGGCGGCTGCGGTTACACCGCAACTATTCGTTCTCGGCGCGACATTCCTGGCAGTCGCCACCGTCAACGCGGTACTGTACGCGTTTCTGGCCGGCGGCATGCGTGAACGGCTGCGTCGGCCCCGGCTGCTGCGCGCCATAAACCGTACAGGGGGTAGCCTGCTGATCGGCGCGGGCATCATGACCGCGGCGCTGCGCCGTACGTCCTGAGGGGTTTTACCTCCGCCGGTCCTCGCGGATCATGTCGGCGGCTTTTTCGGCGATCATGATGGTGGGCGAGTTGGTGTTGCCCGAGGTGATGGTCGGCATGATCGAGGCGTCGACCACCCGCAAACCTTCCAGCCCGCGCACGCGCAGTCTCTCATCCACCACCGCCATGTCGTCCTGACCCATCTTGCAGGTGCTGACCGGATGGAAGATCGTCGTTCCGATGTCGCCGGCGGCCTTCGCCAGTTCCTCATCGGTGGTCAGATGGGCCCCGGGTTTCAGCTCTTCGGGCGCGAAACGAGCCAGCGCCGGAGCGGCGGAGACACGCCTGGCCAGCCGCAACCCATCGGCCGCCACCTTACGGTCGCCGGGCGTTGACAGGTAATTCGGCTTGATCACCGGCTTGGAGCGCGGGTCGGTATCGCGCAGCCGGATATAACCCCGGCTTTCCGGGCGCAGATTGCAGACCGAGGCAGTAAAGCCGGGAAAGGGATGCAGGGGATCGCCCAGCTTTTCCGTCGAGAGCGGCTGTACGTGGAATTCCAGGTTCGGCGTTTCCCTGTCCGGATCGCTTTTGGCGAAACAGCCGAGCTGGCTGGGCGACATGGACATGGGGCCGGAACGGAACAGTGCGTACTCGATTCCCATGGCCATCCGACCGAACAGGCTGTTGGAACGCTCGTTCAGTGTCACTGTATTCTTCACCTTGAAGACCGGCCGAATCTGCAAATGATCCTGAAGATTTTCGCCCACGCCCTTAAGCTCGTGATGAACCGGAATGCCGTGCTCCTGCAAAAGCCCGCCCGGCCCGACACCGGAAAGCTGCAAAATCACCGGCGAGGCGACCGAACCGGTGGACAGGATCAACTCGCCCGACGCCGCGGCGTAGGCATCCTCGCCATTATGCCAGAATTCGACACCCGCCACGCGCTTACCGTCGAAACGCAGCTTCTTGGCCTGAGCCTGGGTCAGCACGGTCAGGTTGGGGCGGTTCATCGCCGGGCGCAGAAAACCCTTGGCCGTGGTCCAGCGCCAACCGCGCTTCTGATTCACCTGAAAATAGCCGACGCCCTCGTTATTGCCGCGGTTGAAATCATTGGTCCTGGGGATGCCGCATTCCTCGGCCGCCAGAATCCAGTTATCGAGGATTTCCCAAGACAGGCGCGGTTCTTCCACGCGCCATTCGCCGCCCGCGCCATGCATCTCGCTGGCGCCCTGGAAATGATCTTCGGATTTCTTGAAACTGGGCAGCACATCGTCCCAGCCCCAGCCGGTATTGCCCATCTGGCGCCACTGGTCGTAGTCGCGGGCCTGGCCGCGCATGTAGATCATGCCATTGATCGACGAACATCCGCCCAGCACCTTGCCGCGCGGATAGTTCAGCGCGCGGCCGTTCAGCCCCTCTTCCGCCTCGGTCGAGAAACACCAGTCGGTGCGCGGATTGTTCATGGTGTAAAGGTAGCCGACGGGAATATGGATCCAGTGGTAACTATCCTTGCCCCCGGCCTCCAGCAGCAACACCGACACATCCGGATCCGCCGACAGGCGGTTCGCCAGCACGCACCCCGCCGACCCGGCGCCGACGATCACATAATCGAAATTGCCCACATGTTTTT
>JAOUMF010000327.1 GCA_029881615.1 Alphaproteobacteria bacterium
TGAAAAGAAGATCATCTTCCACCCGACGATGCTGCCCGGCGTAGTGATCTCGGACCCGAATCTCACCGTCGGCCTGCCGCCGCATATCACGGCGGCCACCGGTGTCGACGCCTTCGTCCATTGCTTCGAAGCCTACTGCGCACCGGGCTATCACCCGATGGCCGAGGGCATCGCGCTGGAAGGCATGCGGCTGATCAAGGAATTCCTGCCCCGCGCCTATCGCGACGGCGGCGATATCGAAGCCCGCACCCAGATGCTGGTCGCCGCTTCCATGGGGGCAACCGCGTTCCAGAAGGGTCTGGGCGGGGTGCATTCCATCGCCCATGCGGTCGGCGCCATGTACGACACCCATCACGGCCTGACCAACGCCGTGCTGCTGCCTTATGTGATGCAGTTCAATCGCCCGGCCATCGAAGGGCGCATGGACTTGCTGTGCCGCGTGCTGGGGCTGAGCGACACGACCTACGGCGCATTCCTTGAATGGGTCATGCAGTTCCGGGCCGATCTCGGCATTGCCGACACGCTGGCCCAGATCAAGGTGCCCGACGACCGTTCCGGCGACGTAGGCAAGCTGGCCGAATCCGACCCTTCGACGGGGGGAAATCCCCGCCCGATGAACGCCGCCGACATGGAAGCGGTGTTTCTCAACGCGGTGCATGGCCGATTGTGATAGACTGATCCTCACAAAACCAAAGGGAAGTCCTCACAAGACCAAGGGGAAAGGATTTGCGAAATCGCATCAGGATAGGATGCGTGCTGGCCGGGGCGTTGCTATGGCAACCTGCGGTGTCTTTCGCCGAGGAAAGCCCTGTCATCGAACCTGGCCCCTGGGCCGTCACCATGTGGGGCGCCTGGGGGACCGATGGCAATATCGACGATATCCCGGGCGTGGTCTCCGATTTCGAAAACACATGGTTGGCCGGGATCGGCCTGACCCGTGAGATCGGGCACATGGGCGATAACTTCGTCTGGGAGGTCGAGGCCATTACGGTCCGGCATTTCGGCGAGCAGCGCCATTGGGAGGGCGACCTCGCCCTCGGCCTGCGCTGGACCGACCCGTTCTGGACCGGCAGCCTAGCGGTCTCGACCGGCATCTCGATGGCGTCCCGCCTGCCGGTGCTGGAAGAACGCATCGACCCGCCGGCGCGGAAGCTCCTGCAATTCCTGGGTATAGAGGCCGCCTTTTCCTCGAAGACCAACCCCGCGCATGAATTGGTCCTGCGCCTGCATCACCGCTCTTCCGCCTACGGCCTCTATGGCGTCGATAGTGGCGGCTCCAACTTCGTCGCGGTGGGTTATCGCCGGCGTTTCTGAGCAGACCCCACCCTCAACTCGTCGACGACCGGTTCCATGTCCTCGAAGGCGCGCAGGTCCGGTATGATGCAGGCCCAATGGCGGCGCAGCCAGTAGTATGGCTACCCCGCCACCTCCACGATAACGCCGGCCTCGTCCAGCTTTTTGGCCAGCGCCGGCGGAGGGGGGGCATCGGTTATCAACATATCGATGGCTTCGATCTCACAGGCACGCACCAGGGCATGCTTGCCGAACTTGCTGTGATCGGCGACCACGATAACACGCTCGGCCGCCCCGATCAGGGCGCGGCTGAACAGCGCCTCGTCCATTTCGAAATCGGTCAACCCGTCTTCGGCATCGATCGCCCCGGCCGACAGGAAGGCCGTGCGGACCCGAAACTGGCTGACAAAATCCACCGCCACGGGCCCCAACCCGGCGCCCAGTTCCGCATGCAGTTCGCCCCCGGCCATGAACACACGATTGGTGCCCGCCATGACGCGCGCGATATCCAGCGAATTGGTCACAACGGTCAGGCCGCGGCGTCCGGCCAAGGCCCGCGCCACGCAGGCGGTGGTGGTGCCGGTATCGAATGACAGGGTCTCGCCGTCCGCGACATGAGCAGCGGCGGCGCGGGCAATCGCCTCCTTGGCTGCCGAATTTTCCGACATGCGCTGCTCGAAACTGGCCTCGTGCAACGGACCCGGTAGTGTCGCACCGCCATGGACCTTGCGCAGCAGGCCCTGCGAGGCCATCCGTTTGATATCGCGACGGATGGTTTCTCCCGACACATCCAGTTGCCGCGCCAGATCGGCGACAGAGCAGGATCCGGCATTGGTAACCTCGGTAAGAATAGCGCTCTGGCGGGCGGTGCGATGCATGAGTCTTAGTCCTGGATGTGGTAGAATGTGGATTATGCGTATAATAATATGGCTTTTTGTGGAATTTTGACAATTTCTTCTTGAATTAGACCCCGTGACAGTCTTCAATCTCCTCCGGCGGCGAGGCTTAACTTGGGGGCGTCGCCGGCTGTGAATCAAAACCCGCAAGGGAACGCCTATATAAAGGCAAAACTGGGAGACGAACAAATGTCTAATCGCATAAGAAGCGCCGTGATTGGCGGGGTCGCCGCGGCGTCCCTGGCTTTTTCGGCCGCCGCCTGGGCCGGCGTTGAATCGAAGGACCCGATCAAGCTCACCCTGCATGACTGGACCGGCCAGTTGCTGAGCACGAAGATCATGGGCGAAGTCCTGAAAAAAGCCGGCTATAACATCGAATATGTACAGGCCGACTATATCGCGCAATTCGCGGGCCTGGAATCGGGCGACCTGCATGTCGCCATGGAAATGTGGGAAACCACAGGCAAACAAGCCATGGATGAGAGCCTGGCCACCGGCAAGACCGTCGATCTGGGCGAAACCGGCATGGATGCCAAGGAAGAGTGGTGGTACCCGCTATATATGAAGGAAAAATGCCCGGGTCTGCCGGACTGGAAAGCGTTGAACAAATGCGCCGAGGCATTCTCGACCGCGGAAACCGCCCCCAAGGGCCGTTATCTGGGCGGGCCGGTGACCTGGGCCGGGTTTGACGACGAGCGCGTGGAAGCGTTGGGCCTGGAATATGAAGTCGTCCATGCCGGCACCGACGCGGCGCTGTTTGCCGAACTGGAATCGGCCTATCAGCGCAAGGCGCCGATTCTGCTATGGGTTTATGCGCCGCATTGGGCGGTTGCCAAATTTGAAGGCGAGTGGGTCGAGTTCCCCGAATATACGGACGCCTGCTACGAAGATCCGAAATGGGGCAGCAACCCCAACATGGCCTATGACTGCGGCAAGCCCTTCGGCTGGATCAAGAAAGTCGGCTGGAAGGCCGGCGAAAAGAAATGGCCCGGCGCCTACAAGGCGGTCCGCAATTTCCATATCGAGAATCCGGAAATGAGCCAGTTGATCGTCGAAGTCGACCTTGAAGGCAAGGATCTCGACAAGGTCGTCGATGCCTGGATCAGCAAGAACGAGTCCCGCTGGAAAGCGTGGATCAAATAACTTTGTCAGGAACCTGAGGCGGAGCGGCTGCAAGTAGCAGCTTCTCCGCCTCGATTTTTTATCTCGGCCCCCGTCTGCGAGGTTTTCGTGAAATACAGCCAGGTAAAGCTCTCATGCCGCGGCGTATGGAAGCTGTTCGGGCCGGATCCCAAGGAATTTCTGGCCCGGCATAACCATGCACCGAATCCGGGCGCAATTGCCGACGCCGGCCTGATCGGCGCCGTATGCGACGCCAGCATCGAGGTCCGCGAGGGCGAAATATTCATCATCATGGGGCTGTCGGGTTCCGGAAAATCCACGCTCGTGCGCTGTCTGTCGCGCCTGATTGAACCCACCGGCGGCGAAGTCATCTTCGACAATCGCGACCTGCTGCGCGCCAGCGAGGCGGAGATGATCGACATCCGCCGCCACAAGATGGGCATGGTGTTCCAGCATTTCGCGCTGCTGCCGCATCTCACCGTGCTGGGCAATGTCGCTTTCCCGCTGGAGGTTCAGGGTATCGGCCGCGCCGCGCGGGAAGCGCGGGCGCTCGAGGTTATCGAACTGGTCGGGCTGAAAGGCCGGGAAAGCTATTACCCGCGCGAACTTTCCGGCGGCCAGCAACAACGGGTGGGCATCGCGCGCAGCCTGGCGGTGGAGCCGGAA
>JAOUMF010000328.1 GCA_029881615.1 Alphaproteobacteria bacterium
GCCGTACTTGTCGACCAGTTCCAGCGGATCAATGACATTGCCCTTGGACTTCGACATCTTCGCGCCCTTGGCGTCGCGCACCAGGGCATGGATATAGACCGTGTGGAACGGCTCCTCGCCCATGAAATGGATGCCCATCATCATCATCCGGGCGACCCAGAAGAAGATGATGTCGAAGCCGGTAATCAGCACCGAAGTCGGATAATAGCGGGCCAGTTCCGGCGTCTCGTCCGGCCAGCCCAGCGTCGAGAACGGCCACAGCGCCGACGAGAACCAGGTATCCAGCACGTCCGGGTCGCGGGTCAGTTCCTCGTCCTTGCCGTAATGCGCCTTCGCGGCGGCGCGGGCTTCGGCTTCGGTCTCCTCGACGAAGACCTGTCCGTCCGGGCCGTACCAGGCCGGAATCTGGTGCCCCCACCAGAGCTGGCGCGAGATGCACCAGGGCTGGATGTTGCGCATCCATTCGTAATAGGTCTTGTTCCAGTTCTCGGGCACGAATTTCGTACGCCCCTGCTCCACCGCCTCGATCGCGGGCTTGGCGAGCGTCGCGGCGTCGGCGAACCACTGGTCGGTCAGCCAGGGCTCGACCGGCACGCCGCCGCGGTCGCCGTAGGGCACCATATGCACATGATCGTCGATCTGTGCCAGAAGCCCCTCGGCCTCCATATCCTCGATGATTTGCTTGCGGGCCACGAAACGATCCATGCCGCGATATTTTTCCGGCACGTTGTCGTTCAGGTGGGCCTCGGCATCGAGGATATTGATGACCTCGAGATCATGGCGGCGCCCGACTTCGAAATCGTTGAAATCATGCGCCGGGGTGATTTTGACCGCGCCCGATCCCTGCTCGGGATCCGCATAATCGTCGGCGACAATGGGAATACGCCGGCCGACCAGCGGCAGGATGGCGAACTTCCCGACCAGATCGGTGTAGCGCTCGTCTTCCGGATTGACCGCGATCGCGGTATCGCCCAGCATCGTTTCCGGCCGGGTCGTGGCGACGGTTATATATTTTCCATCAATGCCTTCGACCGGATATTTAAAGTGCCACAGATGGCTCTTCACCTCGGTCTGCACGACTTCCAGGTCGGAGATTGCGGTATGCAGCTTGGGGTCCCAGTTGACCAGCCGCTTGTCCTTGTAGATCAGCCCCTGCCGGTGCAGCGTCACGAACACCTTCTGGACGGCGCGGCTGAGCCCCTCGTCCATGGTGAAACGCTCGCGGCTCCAGTCGCAGGACGCGCCAAGCCGGCGTAGCTGGCCGGTGATGGTGCCGCCGGATTCTTCCTTCCACTCCCAGACTTTTTCCAGGAACTTCTCGCGGCCCAGGTCGCGCCGCTTGATGCCCTCGGCCTCCAGCCTGCGCTCGACCACCATCTGGGTCGCGATGCCGGCATGGTCGGTACCGGGCTGCCATAGCACGTTCAGCCCGTTCATCCGCTTGTGGCGAATCAGGATATCCTGCAGCGTATTGTTGAGGGCATGGCCCATATGCAGGCTGCCGGTAACGTTCGGCGGCGGGATAACGATGCAGTACGACTCAGCGTTATCGCTGGTGCCCGCCGCGAAATCGCCGCTCTGTTCCCACTTTTCGTAATGCCTGGCCTCGACCTCCGCCGGCCGCCAATTCTTGTCCAGCATCGCCGACGACGCCCCTTGTGCTCTGATTACGGAATTCGGCGCGATCCAAGACAGTCCCCGGACGCGACCGCGCCTTTTTTAGTCTTCAGTCTCGGCGCGGTCCACCAGTTTCTCGATTTCGCGGCGCACGATGCGCTCAACAATGGCCGGCAGGTTCTCGTCGATCCATTCGCGCAGCATGGGGCGAAGCATTTCCTTGACCATATCGGCGACCGAGGTATCCCCTGCCCCCACCTTCAACTTGTTGGTTTTCTCATCCATGGCGCGGGTCAATTCTCCCAAAGCTGTTGCCGCGGCGGTTGTCGCCGTTTCCGATACGATTTTTTCGGTCGATCTCTGTCCGAATACGGATGCGGGGGCTGCGTGAGCCTCGGCTTCCGGTTCCCGATGGGTTTCCGCGAAACTTACACTTGGCGCGGCTTCCGCCGGTGTTTCGATCATGGCCGGCTCCTGCTGAAGCGCGGGTTCTTCGAAGTCATTGTCAGCCAGCGAATCGGATGCCGCGCCGATTGATTCGGCGGCCGAATCGGCGATCATCTCTTCGGTGAGATCGAGGATATCTTCCTCTTCCTCAAGATATTCCGGGGCGGCATCCTGGAAATATTCGTCCGATGCTTCTTCCGGAACTTCCGAACCGGCGTCCTCTGGAACCTCGATCAGGGTATATCCGGCCAAACCGGGATCATCGGCTTCCGATATCCCGACGGGCGTCTCCTCGGAAAATCCAATATCGGGGGTGTCCGCCAACTCCGGCGTCTCGCGATCTTCCGGGGGCGTGGCCGCTTCGGCGGGCTGGGCGTTATCCTCGCTGATAATCCGCCGGATCGAACCAAGGATTTCGTTCATCGAAGGATCGGTCTTGCTGCTTTTATCGCTCATCACTCACTCTTTCCGCCGGCGGCGCCAACCGTCCGACTCAGCCAAGCATGAAGGGGCTCGCGAACATCCCCGTTAATCGTTGATGCCGGTGCCGCCGAGCTTACCTTTAACATCCTTATAGTAAGCACTGTCGTCATAATATTCGACATTGAGGCTCAAGTCACGGGCCGTCAGCCTGCCGATCGAGGCCAGAACCTGCAGACTGGCGACGAAAGCGTCGCGTTTGGCGACTTCAAGGCTAACCTGCGCGTCCAGCAATTCCTGCTCGGCGTTCAGAACATCGAGAAGAATTCGCGACCCGACGCCGGCCTGTTGCCGGGTTCCTTCCAGCGCGGTCTTGTTGGCTTCCACCTGGGCTTCGAACTGTGTCACCCGCGCCCGCGCCACCGACAGGATTTCCCAACTGGCGGTCGCCCCCGCGCGAACCGCCCGGCGGGTTTCGTCGAGTTGGATGAGACGCTGGCTCGCCACCTGTTTGGCGCGCCTGACGCGGGCGCTGGGCCCGCCACCCTGGTAAAGGGGAATGCTGAGCTGCGCCATCACGCTGGCCGAATCGCTCTCGCTGCCCGGGCCGCCAAAATCCTCGCGATGCTCGACCTGGCCATTCAGCGACAGGGTCGGCAGCATCTCTCCCCTGGCGAGCCGGATTTCGTCTTCTGCGGCGTCCTGAAGATGCCGCGCGGCGATGATGTCGGGATTGTTCTCTTCGCTGAATTTCATGGCCTCTTCGATCGTCAGCGGCAGCCCTTGCAGCATCGGCGGGGACTGCGGCGACTCGGCTGGCCGGCCGATGATACGCAGATATTCCGCGCGCGATCCCTGCAGATTGCCCTGGGCCTGGATCCGCCCGGCCGCCGCGCCCGCCGAACGGGCCTGCGCCTGCGCGACGTCGGTCCGCGTCAACTCGCCGACCCGGCGCCGGTCCCTGGTTGCGTTCAATTCACGCGCCAGCACCTGTTCGTTCCGAATGCTGAGTTCCAGAACCTTGTAGTCGCGCGCCACATCCATATAGGCGGTCGCCGCCCCCAGCAGGATTTGCTGTTCAACGGAAAGCAGCCGCGCCCGTTCCGCCAGAATGATATTGTTGGCCCGCGAGGTGCTGGCCGAGGTGCGCCCGCCGCGATAGAGCGGCTGGGAAGCGTAAAGACCATAAGACAGCGGCTTGGTATCGGTCGCGCCGGTCCCCGAATCGACCGTGCCCACGCCGGCCTGGCCGTCGGCCCGCAGCGAGGGCCGCCATCCGGCGCGCGCCTCGGGCAGGCCTTCGTCGGTGGCCCGCAGCTGCGCGCGCTGCGCCAGCAATGTCGGATTGCTTTCATAAGCCGCCGCAAGGGCCTCGTTCAGGGTCTGCGCCCCGGCCTGCGACGGGGCCAGCAACAGCGCCGCGCCCGCCAGCGCGACGTAAAGCGGATACCGGGTTACCGATTTGGCATGTCTCATGTCTAGAACCTGAAC
>JAOUMF010000007.1 GCA_029881615.1 Alphaproteobacteria bacterium
TTCCCGCGAGGTCTGGCCCCTTTGCGAAAAGGTGGCGCAGCGGTTGAAGAAGACCGGACTGGCGGGAAAGCGGGTGACGCTGAAGCTGAAAACGGCGGATTTCAAACAGTTGACCCGCAGCCGGACAATGGACGTACCGCTTCGCCCGGCCGAGGAAATCTATCGCGCGGTCATGCCGCTACTGGAAAAGGAAGCCGATGGCCGCGCCTTCCGGCTGATCGGCGCCGGCGTCGAGGAACTATGCGACGCGGACGCCGCCGCGCAACCCGACTTGCTGGACCCCGGCGCGAAAAAACGCGCCGACGTGGAAAAGGCCATCGACAGCGTCCGCGACAAGCTGGGCGACAAGGCGATCATCAAGGGACGGGGATTATAACGGCATCACCCCGTTCAACAGCCGCTGGCTGGCAATTCCTCGAGCTTTTCCAGGACGCCGTTTACCGTGAAGTCACCGAAATTCAGCACCATGCTGGTGACCACGCCATTAGGCTGGATATGCATCGTCATTTCAAAGTCGGGCATTTCCTCGCCGGGCTGGGCTTCGCCCTCGGCGGCGAAAAATGCAAGCTGCATCGGCCAGATGGGATCCGGACCCAGCGGCGCCTTGATTATGTCGCCGGCCACGGCCTGCTGCTGGCCGAGCATAAAGGTCGCGACCGGCGTCGCGGCCTCGACCTTGGAACCATCGAACAGCAAGTGGCGGTCGAACCGTTCGCCTTTGGCGGCCTTTTCCAGCAAGACCGCGGTATGTTCGGTCGGAAAGACGGTGCCTTTCGACAAGGCGATCCGGTCTTTGGACGGCTCGTCGAAAATTGCCATGCCCGCGCCACCCGGCGCTTCAAGTTCAGCCCTGCCACCGATTGTCTCGGTTTCCTTGCCATTGGCGGCGCGAACGATGTTGAAGCGGTATTCCAGCCCGTCCTTGGATTCCCAGGAAACATATTTGTCGACGCTATCGATATCGCCGCCATTGGCCAACTTGAAGCGCAGGGCGTAATTCTGTTCGACGATCCAGGCGTCGCAAGCATCCTTGATTTCGAAACTTATCGCCCCTTCCACCCCGGCCATATTGCTTTCGTTCGAAGACGAGGCCAGCGTCAAACGGTAGAACGCGCGATGCGCCGCAAGCTCCACTGCCTGGGCAACGGAGGCGATCTGCGCGGTCAGCAGAATGACGGCGAGGGCGGCAACGGCTTTCTTCATTCTCAACTCCCGGAATATCCGATTCGAAATTTCTTGCCTCAAAAGGCTTGGCGGCGCTGGGTCATTTCTGGTTTATGTCGGACCGAACCTTATCACTGAATATTGGCTACCGTCTGCCAGACACAAGGATTTATTGCAAATGGCCCAAAACCCCAAACTTTTCGTTACACGCAAACTTCCGCCCGATTGCGAGGCCCGCATCCGGCGCGATTACGACGCCCTGCATAACGAAGACGATGTCGCATACGGTCCCGACGATCTGGTGCGACTGAGTATGGAGACCAAATGTGACGGAATCCTTACCTGCGGTACGGAAAAATGGACCGCCGACGTAATTGCGCGACTGCCCGATCACGTAAAAATCCTCGCAACCTTCTCGGTCGGCTACGATCACATCGACGTGGAGGCGGCGAAAAAGAAGGGGCTGGTCGTCACCAACACACCCGATGTTCTGACCGCGGCGACCGCCGATATCAGCATGCTCTGCCTGCTCGGCGCGGGCCGTCAGGCGCAGAGTTCAGAGAAAGTCCTGCGTGAAGGGAAATGGGGCCGCTGGGATCCGATGGGCATGCTGGGCGTTGACGTCTCGGGCAAGAAGCTTGGGATATATGGCATGGGCAGGATCGGCCAGGCAGTGGCGCAGCGCGCGCGCGGTTTCGACATGGAAATCCATTATTGCAACCGTACCCGGCTGCCGGCCGATAAAGAGCTGGGCGCCATCCACCACCCGACCCCGGAAGACATGCTGCCGCATTGTCAGTTCCTGTCGATCAACAGTCCGGGCGGCGCGGACACGCACCATTTCCTGAATGCCGCGCGGATCGCGCTGCTGCCCGACGGCGCGGTGGTCGCCAACACGGCGCGCGGCACCGTTATCGACGACAATGCCCTGATCCCGGCCCTGCAGTCGGGCAAGGTGGGCGCCGCGGGACTGGACGTGTTCGAGGGCGAGCCGAACTTCGACAAGCGCTATCTGGACCTCGACAACGTCTTCCTGCTACCGCATATCGGCAGCGCCACCATCGAAACCCGCAACGGCATGGGTTTCCGGGCGCTGGACAACCTGGACGCCTGGTTCGCCGGCAAGGAACCCGGTGATCGGGTTGCCTGATCGGCATCGGCCGGAAAGGGCTGTTTTCAGGTGAAATTTCCGGCCTCCCTGGGTCGCGTGGCGCTGGCGCTTGGCATTGGCGTGCTGGGTGGCTGGTTCTTCACGCTGTTGACCATGCCGCTGCCCTGGATGCTGGGGTCAATGGCGTTCTGCACCGTCGCGGCGGTAATGGGCGTGCCGATCAGGGCCCCGGTTCTGGTGCGCCCATACATGATCGTCGTTGTCGGCGTCATGTTGGGTTCCGGCTACAGCCCGGAGATGCTGGAACGGGTCGCGCAATGGATGACCAGCCTGGCAATGCTTGGCGCCTATGTAGTCGTCGTCGGCGGCGTTGGGCTGGCCTATTTCCGGCTGTTCACCCGGTATGACCCGGTTACTTCCTATTTCTGCGCAATGCCGGGCGGCTTCAACGAGATGGTGATGATGGGCGCGGAAATGGGAGGCGACGAGCGCAAGATCGCCCTGACCCATGCCTGCCGTGTGCTGTTGGTGGTCTTTACCGTGCCGCTATGGCTGCGCCTGACCGGACAGTTGGACATCATGGACCGCATGTCGGTGGGCGTCGGGCTGGGCGACGTGGCGCCGGTCGATTACCTGCTGCTGGCGACCTGCGGCCTGGGTTGGCCGATCGCCGCGAAACTGCGCCTGCCCGCGGCGATGCTGGTCGGCCCCATGCTGTTGAGCGGCGCCCTTCATCTGAGCGGGCTAACCGCCTCCCAGCCGCCCATGGTCATCGTTAACCTGGCCCAGCTTTTCATCGGCACCACGGTGGGATGCCGCTTCACCGGCGCCGCGCCGCGCGAGGTAACGCATGCGCTTGGGATCGGGGCCGGACTTGCCGCCATCATGCTGATCCTGACCGCGCTATTCGCCTATGCAATCGTTACCCTGACCGGGACGCCCTTCCCCGTTGCCGTATTGGCTTTCTCGCCCGGTGGGCTGGCCGAAATGGCGCTGGTCGGGCTGGCGCTGGGCGTGGACGTTGCCTTCATCGCCACCCACCATGTGATACGCATCTTCCTGGTCATCATGCTGGCCCCGCCGGTCATCAGACTGTGGCGGCGCTAAGAAAATACCGGTTTTATTTTATTCAGAAACAAATACCTATCCGGTTTTTCTGGTAATCTGCCACGGTCGCCCCCTAATATTGGATGATATATTGGCGGTTCACACAACCGCGCCATAAGGGAGAAAATGATTATGGGTTTTGATGCCGTAGGTTACGTCGTAATCGCCATATTGGTATTTGTTGTCATCCTGCTGTTCCAGGGAATCAAGACGGTTCCGCAAGGTCTGGAATACACGGTGGAGCGCCTGGGTAAATACACAAAGACACTGCGCCCAGGTATCAATTTCATCATTCCTTTCATCGATTCCGTTGGCGACAGAATGAACATGCGGGAAACCGTGATGGATGTTCCCAGCCAGGAAGTCATCAGCCGCGATAACGCGATGATCAAGGTCGATGGCGTCGTGTTTTTCCAGGTAATAAACGCGGCGAAGGCGGCCTACGAGGTCACCGACCTGAACCGCGCCATTCTGAACCTCACCATGACCAATATCCGTACCGTCATGGGCTCGATGGATCTGGACGATCTGCTGTCCAAGCGCGACGACATCAACGCCCAGCTTCTGTCTGTGGTCGACCAGGCCACCGAGCCCTGGGGCGTCAAGGTGACCCGTATCGAGATCAAGGATATCAGCCCGCCACTGGATCTTGTGGAATCCATGGCGCGCCAGATGAAGGCCGAGCGTGAGAAACGCGCCCAGATTCTCGAGGCAGAAGGCAGTCGCCAGTCGGCGATCCTGAAGGCCGAGGGTGAAAAACAGGCCGCCGTTCTGGAGGCCGAGGGCCGCAGGGAAGCCGCGTTCCGCGATGCCGAAGCCCGCGAACGCGAGGCCGAAGCCGAAGCCAAGGCCACCGACGTCGTTTCGCAGGCCATCGCCAGTGGTAACGTCCAGGCGCTCAACTATTTCATCGCCGGTAAATATGTCGAGGCGCTGGGCAAATTCGCCGATTCGCCCAATCAGAAAACCTTCTTCCTTCCGGTCGACGCGGCGGGTGTTATTGGATCGATCGGCGGCATCGCCGAAATCGCCAAAGAAAGCTTCGGAAAGGGCGAGAAATGACCATTCCGTTTCTGGGCCAGGTGGTTTTCTGGCACTGGTGGGCGTTGGCGATCCTGTTGCTGATTGTCGAAACTCTCGCGCCGGGCGCCTTCTTCATGTGGATGGGGGTTTCGGCGGGGATCGTCGGGGCCATCCTGGCTTTCTTCCCGGGCATGGGCTGGCAGCTTCAGATATTCATCTTCGCGATCTTTTCGATAGCGACCATTGTCGGGTGGCGATATTACCTGCAAAAAAACCCGACCGAGACGGACGAGCCGCTGTTGAATCGCCGGGGCACCCAATATGTGGGGCGAACCTTCGAATTGACCGAGGAAATGAAACTTGGCCGTGGAAAGATCAACGTGGACGACACCACATGGCGAGCCGTCTGCGACGACGAAACCGACCTGCCGGTTGGCAGCCGCGTGAAGGTGATCGCCATCGACGGCACGATTCTGAAAGTCGAACCGGCCTGAAACCTGTAATTGGCCGGGGTACTGCCTCTTGGCGGTTTCCCCGGCCGGCATATCTTGGTACTCAGTCGTCGATAACCTGCGGCTTGCACCGAGAGAGACAGAGATGAACGTTACCGAAATACTGAAGACCCGCGTTTCCGCCCCCTGGCGAATTCTCGGAGAGCCGGGGCCAAGCGACGCGGAATTGCGCGAATTCCTGGAAGCCGCGATGACCGCCCCCGACCATGGCGCGGTGCGGCCCTGGCGCTTTGTCGTAGTGCGCGGCGCCGCGCGCGAGGCAGCGGGAAAGCTGTTCACCGAGGCACTGTTGAAGCGCAAGCCAGACGCCGATGAGGCCACCATCGAGAAAGATCGCGAGCGGATGCGCCAGGTGCCGCTGATGATCACCGTCGCGGCGCGGATCACCCATGACCATCCCAAGGTGCCGCCGGCCGAACAGCTGGTCGCCTCCGGCCTTGCCGCCCAGGCGATCCTGCTGGCGGCCCAGGCGAAAGGTTACGGCGGCGTCATGCTGACCGGCGACCATGCCTATGACGCCCATGTAAAGCAGGGGCTGGGATTACGGGAGACGGACGAAATCGTCGCCTTCCTGTATATCGGCACGGCGGCCGGCGAACAACGGCCCAAGAAACGGCCGGACCCGGCAAAATTCACCATCGAATGGACCGGTCCGGCCTGATCGACGGAGGCAGCATGGCCTACAGCGAAGAGCTGGCATCCAGGATTCGACAGACATTGGCGCCGCGCGCAGACGTCATGGAACGTAAAATGTTCGGCGGACTGGCCTTCATGCTGCGCGGCAATATGTGCTGTGGCGTGGTCGGCGACATGCTGATGCTGCGGCTGGGCAACGAGGGCGCGGCGGCGGCGCTGGCGGAACCTCACACCAGGCCGATGGACTTCACCGGCAAACCGCTGAAATCGATGATCTATGTCGGCCCGAAAGGCATCGCGGCGCTGGAGGATCTAAATCGCTGGGTGAACCGGGGCGCTGATTTCGCCGCCTCCCTGCCGCCGAAATAATCCCTAGAAATCGTCGCCGTCCAGCGTCAGCAGGGTATCGTAAAGATCCGGGCGACGATCGCGGAACAATCCCCAGGACGCGCGCCTGGCGCGCACTTCGTCAAGGTTGAAAGAGGCCATGACGACCGCCTGATCGGCGCGATTGGCCTCGGCCACCATCTCGCCGGTCGGGCCGGCGACAAAGGACGAGCCATAGAAAGTCATGGTCGCGCTGTCGCTTTCCTCCACGCCGACCCGGTTGGAAGCCGCCAGCACCACCATATTGGCGGCGGCATGGCCCTGCATGACACGTTGCCAATGATCGCGGCTGTCGATCGCCGGGTTGTTGGGTTCCGACCCGATGGCGGTGGGATAAAGCAGGATATCGGCGCCTTGCAGCGCCATTGCGCGGGCACATTCGGGAAACCACTGATCCCAGCAGATGCCTACGCCGATGGTCCCGTAGCGGGTTTCCCAGGCATGGAAACCGGTATCGCCGGGATTGAAATAGAATTTCTCTTCATAGCCCGGTCCTTGGGGGATATGGCTTTTGCGATAAAGCCCCAACACCGTTCCGTCGGCATCGACCATCGCCACCGAATTGAAATAGGCATTATTGGCGCGCTCGAAAAAACTGACCGGCAGGACCACGCCAAGTTCAGCCGCCAGCGCCGCGAAGCGGGCAATCGTCCGGTTGCCCTCGGCGGGTTGGGCCAGGGTAAAATGCTCCTGCTTCTGGTCGGGGCAGAAATAGGGCGTGGCAAACAGTTCCTGCAGCAACACCACATTGGCGCCCTGCACCGCGGCCTCGCGCACCAGTTCCTCGGCGCGATCCAGATTAGCCTCAATATCCCAGCTACAGGCCATCTGGGTCGCGGCGACCGTTACTTTCGACATTCAGATCACCCTGCCTTGGGCTGCTGCTGGGTGATGCAATGAATCCCGCCGCCACCGCGGATGATATCAACGGCGGGTACCTGCGTTACCTTGCGGTCCGGAAAAGCCTGCACGATGGCTCGGCGCGCGGCGTCGTCGCGCTTGTCCTCGAAACTGGGCATCACAATGCCGCCATTGGCGATATAGAAGTTGATATAGGAACTGGACAGCCGTTCGCCATCCTCTTCCATGCGCGTGGGCTGGTCGATGGTCACCACCTCCAGCGCGCGCCCCCTGGCATCCGTGCTGGCGCGCAGAATTTCGGTATTAGCCCGCAGGATCTCATAGTTCGGATCCCCCTCGTCCGGACAGGAGGCCGCCAGCACCATGCCGGGTCGCGCGAAACAGGCGACATTGTCCACATGGCCATCGGTTTCGTCGTAATGGTAGCCCCCGGGAAGCCAGATCACCTTTTCGGCGCCCAGCCAATCGCACAGCGCCTGCTCGGTTTCCGCCTTGCCCATGCCGGGATTGCGGTTCGGATTCAGCAGCACGGTCTCGGTGGTCAGCACCGTGCCCTCGCCGTCATGATGAATGGCGCCGCCTTCCAGTACGAAGGGCGCATCGAAATGGCGAACACCAAGATGATGGATCAGGGTCTCGGCCAGGCGGGCATCCTTGTTGTAGAATTCGTACTTGTTGCCCCAGGCATTGAAATGCCAGTCGCAGCCAGCGATATCACCCTTTCCGTTCAACAAGAAGGTGGGGCCGATATCGCGCATCCAGGAATCATCCAGATCCATCGGCAATACGTCCACGCCGCGCCCGCAATTCATCGAAGCGGCGGCCACATCTTCCGGATTGGCCACCATCGTTACCGGTTCGAACTCGGCAATGGCCTGAGCAACCGCCGCATAAGCATCGCGCGCGTCATCCAGCCTGTCGCCCCACAATTCCTGACGGCAGGGCCATGCCATCCAGCAGCGTTCGTGCGGATGCCATTCGGCGGGCATAGAGAAACCTTCAGCGGCGGGCGTGGTCATGGGCTCCCCCGGAGCAATTGAAAAATATGATTTGACTGTAAGCAAAGGCCGGCCGCGTTGACAAGTGGCAAGCGGCCGGGCCTCTCCCTACTCAGCCAGCACGAGCGTGTTTCCAGGAGCCCAGGATATCCAGAGATCGTCACCGATGGCGACCGACAATGCACTGTGCCGCGCATCGTTTTGAATCGTGCTTATGAACTGCACGCCTGTTTCGGTATCCAGCAGAACATTGCTTTCGCTACCATAATAGGCGACATCGCAAACCTTGCCCTTGAGCGCGACAACGCCCTCGCCGGGTTTTTCCACCGACAGCACGGTCTTTTCCGGGCGAACGGCGATGCCGATATCCCCGGAAGCAGCGCCATCATGAGGCACAGTGACGCGGCCCATGCCCTTGACCTCGACGACCATCTCGCCGCCCGACTGACCCGCGACTTTTGCTTCCAGCATGTTCACCTTGCCAATGAAATCGGCAACGAAAAGGCTGTTGGGATGTTCATAAAGCTCGTCCGGCGGGGCAATCTGCCTGACCACGCCCCGGTCCATCACGGCGGCGCGATCGGCCATCGACAAGGCCTCGTCCTGGTCATGGGTAACGATGACGAAGGTAATGCCAACGGTATGCTGCAGACGCACCAGTTCCAGCCGCATCGCCTCGCGCAGCTTGGCGTCGAGCGCGCTCAGAGGTTCGTCCAGAAGCAACACTTTCGGTTTCTTGACCAGCGCACGGGCCAGCGCCACGCGCTGACGCTGACCGCCGGAAAGCTGATCGGGCTTGCGCTTGCCATATTCTTCCAGATGCACAAGCGACAGGGCTTCTTCGACCCGGCCTGCAATTTCGTCCTTTTGAACGCCCGTAACCTTCAGCCCATAGGCGACATTGTCAAACACCGACATATGCGGGAATACCGCATAGGACTGGAACACCATGTTCACCGGACGTTTGTTCGGCGAAACGCCAAGCATGGGCTGACCGTCGATTTCAATCTCGCCGTCACTGGCTGTTTCAAATCCGGCCAGCATGCGCAACAGCGTGGTCTTGCCGCAGCCCGACGGCCCCAGCAACGCAAAGAACTCGCCAGGCATCACATCGATGCTGACATTATTGACCGCGGTCACGTTGCCAAATTTCTTGGTTACGTTGCGGATACTGATAATCGGTTTGGCGTCGGTCATTCTTTTTTGCCCTTGGTCCAGCGCGACTGCATGATCATGGCGACCAGCGTCAATGACAATGTGATGAGGATAAGTACGGTGGAGGCCGCGTTGACTTCCGGCGTTACGCTGAAACGCAGCATTGAATAGATTTTCACCGGGAAGGTATTGTCGCCGACCCCCGCGGTAAAGAATGTAATGACGAAATCATCGAGCGACAGCACGAAGGCCATCAACGCGCCAGCCACCAGTCCCGGGATCATGTAAGGGAAGGTGACAAACCAGAAGGTCTGCCATTCGCTGGCGCCAAGATCGCGGCTGGCCTCTTCCAGCGACACATCGAAACCTGCCATGCGGGCGCGAATCACCACCGCAACGAACGGTATGGTGAAAGCGATATGGCTGACGATGATGGTATAGAGGCTAAGTTCTATGCCCACGGCCCAGAAAAAAATCACCATCGCCACCGCCATGCAGATTTCGGGAATGACGATGGGCAGATGGATAATCCCCTCATAGGTTCCCTTCCAGGGAAACCAGTAACGGTAAAGCGCCAGCCCCAGCATCGCGCCAAGCGCGGTGGACACTACCGTCGATACCGCCGCGACATGCATCGAATTGATGAACGCCTCGTGCAGGGCCTGATTGTTGAATGCCTTTTCATACCATTCCAGCGAAAACCCCTTCCAGACGAAGGCGCGCTTGTAGGAATTGAAACTGAAGGCAACCAGCGTGACAATCGGAAAATAAAGGAAGACGAAGCAACCGAACAGGGTCAGCCACATCCAGGGCCGCTTGAGATATTCCAGCGGGTTCACTTCACGCCGACGACGGCGTCCGGCAACTATATCAGTCATGCTTCAGCCCTCACCCGTTCCCGGCGCCGCATCATCAACGCATTGATCGCAAAGAAGATAAATACCGGATACATTATCACGAAGGACAGGGCAGCACCGAAAGGCCAGTCACGAGCCTTGCTGAACTCCTGGGCGATCAGATTGCCGATCATCATGCTATCTGTCCCGCCCAACCTGTCAGGCACCAGGAAATTTCCCATCGACAGGATGAAGACAAGCAGACAACCCGTAACAATGCCTGGCATGGCCAACGGCGCCAGCACGGAAAAGAAAGTGCGCCACTGCCCTGCCCCAAGGTCGAGGCTGGCCTCGAGGTACGAGCGATCGAGTTTTTCCAGCGTCGCGTAAAGCGGCAGGATCAGGAACGGCAAGTGCACATAAACCAGCCCGACGATCACCGTGTAATTGTTGTGCAGCATTTCCAGCGGGGTAAATTGACCCATTACATCCGGCAGACCGGCAAAGCCAAGCAGCCAGTCCGCTTGCCCATGCAGCCAGCCCAGTCCGCTATTGACGACCCCGCGCGAGCCCAGAACGACGATCCAGGCGAAGGTGCGAATCAGCATGTTGGTAAAGAAGGGAAGCACTACGACAAGCAGTAGCGGATTCTTCCAGCGATCCGGCGCGAAGGCAATACCCAGGGCAACGGGAAAGCCAATCAGCAAACAGAGGAAGGTGCTTAGCCCACCGATCCAGATGGATTTCCACAATATTTTCAGGTGGATCGGTTCAATGGCCCGCAGATAATTATCGAAACTGAAAGCCAGATATGTCTGGCCCAGGGGGCCACGTTCGCCAAAGCTGTATACCCAGATCGCAACCACGGGAATGGTAAAAAATACCAGCAGCCAGAAAGTGGCCGGCCCCATGAAAACCATGAAGGCCAATTTATTTTTGCGCCAGTCTTCCATTGCTTACACCGGTTCTCCCTGTCAAGCCGAACAGCCGGCCAAACCGCCGGAGCATCGGTAAAATATAGCGGTCATGATAACGATCAATCGAAACTCGGGCGGGAAGCGGCGAATGCGCCTCCCGCCCGAACTGATTCGTCAATCGCGGTTCAGGATGCCTGAATTGCGGTCCAGGCCTCATCGTAAAGCCGGGTATGCTCGCCGACACTGAGGATACCCTCGCAGCGGCTCAGCACATCGTCCGGCGCGAACACCGCCGGATTATCGGTATATTCCTTCGGCATCTTGGCCTTCGCGTCCTTGTTCGGGGTCGCGAAATAGATCGTATTGGCGATCTCGACATGCACGTCCACATCATGGACATGATTGATGAATTTGTGCGCATTGTCGGGATGCGGCGCGTCCTTCGGAATACAGATGTTGTCTACCCAGACGTTCGAGCCTTCCTTGGGCACGACGTAATTGTAGCCTTCCTCTTCCTGCATTACGGCCGCGATATCACCGCTCCACTCCATGGTGATGTCCACCTCGCCGGCGACCAGAAGATCCTGGCCGTTGTCGGCGGCGAAGGTTTTGATATGCGGCTTGACCGCGATCAGCAAGTCGCGCGCTTCGGCGATCTGCTTCGCATCGGTGCTGTTCATCGGATAGCCCATATATTTGAGCGCACAGCCGATGACCGCACGAGAATCGCTGAGCAGCGCAATACGGCCGGAATGCTTTGCGGCACGCGACGGCTCCAGCACATCGGCCCAGCTTTCGGGGGCGCTATCCATCGCCGATTCCTTGTAGCCCAGGCCCATGGTACCCCACATGTAGGGAATCGAATGCTTCATGCCCGGGTCGTAGGCCGGATTGGTGAAAGCCGGATCCAGATGCTTCAAGTTCGGAATTTTCGAATGATCGAGCGGCACCACCATGCCAAGCGAAATCATGTCCTCGACCATATAATCGGTCGGAACGATGATGTCGTAGCCGGGATTGCCTTCTTTCAGCTTGGCGAACATCTCTTCATTGTCGCCGAACAGATCGTATTGAACCTGAATACCGGTCCGGGCGTTGAAAGTGCCAAGGGTCTTTTCGCCGATATAGGTGTCCCAGTTATAAATATTGAGCCGTTTTTCCTCGGCCGACCAGGCGCGATTCGCCCCACCGACAAAGGTGATGCCCACGGCGGCCACCGAACCCTGCATAAAGGCGCGGCGCGAAACCTGCGAAATAAGCGACCTTCCGAATTTTCTCATCTTTAACATGCTCCCTGTTGGAATTCTTGACCGATGCAGGACAATGGCCCCGGATCACCAGATTGTACCGCTGCCGTAATTGAGACTAAATATCCGGTCGCTGTCAATGCAGGTTAACAGGGCGGGCCCAAATATATTCCGCCCCCGCATTTCCCGGTCATCCGCCGGAACGCGAGACTATCCGCACCCCGTCGGAAATCCGGTCGCCAGGGTGCAGAATAACGCTGGTTCCTTCAGTCAGCCCGTCCAGCACTTCCGCCTCCCGGCCATTACCGTGATCGATTTCGATGTGACGCAATCTCGCCACCCCGTCTTCGGCAACAAACACGGCCCACGACTCGCCGTCACGAAACAGCGCGCCCAACGGCAATTGCAACACATCCTCGCCGCGCCAATCCAGGATATGAGCGTCCACACGATAGCCATGGCCCAGCCCCCGCCATTTTTCAGGCGAATCGGTGAAATCTATGATGACATTCACCCGCTGCTCTTCGATACCCAGCGCCGAAACCTTGGTAAATGCAAAGGGTTCGATTCGCCGCACCTGGCCGGCCAGTGCGCCCCCGCCCCAATCCCCGATCGTAACCTCGGCGCCCTCCCTGACTCGAACGGCATCGCCGGACAACAAATCCACCACGATTTCCAGATCGGTGGGGTCGCCAAGTTCAATCAGCGGCGTGCCGGCGGCTATGACGCCTTCGCTCTCTTGTATGACGCGCAATATCCTGCCATCCACCGGCGAATAAACGGCGACACAGCAGGCTTCCTCGGCGCCTTCGCCCGCTCCCTCGCCGGGCTGAATCAGGGCGGCGCGCGCGGTTTCCAGTTCGAAACGACGCATCTCGACCGTCGCGATCGCGGTATCGCGCGCAGCCGCCTTTGTCCTTACCTCAAGCCGCGCCCGATCAAGATCGCGCTGCGAAATATTGCCCCGCTTGGACAACTCCTCAGCGCGTCCCAACTCGGCCCGGGCAAAATCAAGTTCCGCCAGCGACCGGGCCTGCTCGGCCTCGGCGAGCGCGAAGGCCGCCTCCGCCGCCTTGATCACCGCCTCGGCCTGGGCACGGGCGCGCCTGTCCAGAAAGGCAGGATCGCCAGGCTCGATCGTGGCGAGCAGTGTCTCATTGGCGACCACGCTGTCTCCGACATGGCGCTCGATTCGCAAGACCCTGCCGGGCACGGGCGCCGACACGACGTAGACCTCGCGCACCCGGGTCTGGCCGTCACCGTCAATAGTGACCGTCAACGCCCCGCGCCCAATAACGGCGAGATCGACGGATGCCGGTTGATCGCGGAAAGCATAGACAAGGGCGCCGGCAAGGATAACCGCCAGAAGCGCATACCATAAGACTCGGCGTAGCTGCATGGTCATGTCCCCTATTCCCGGGTTTTCAGAACCGCGACGAGATCGAGGTGGTCAATACGCCGCCGCACCACCAGCCCGGTAAGAAGCGCGGCCAACAATACCACCACGGCGGAAAAACCATAAGTACTCCGCTCCACCGCAAGCGGAATGCGGAACATCTCCGTCGAAAATCCCGCAGCCATCGACCATGACAAACCGTAGCCGATAACGAATCCTGGAATCAGCGCCGCCACGGTGAACAGCGCGAATTCCCCCAGCAATATCCACGAAACCTCGGCCCGCGTGAAACCCAGTACGCGCAGACTGGCAAGCTCGCGCCCACGTTCGGACAGCGATATCCGCGCGCTGTTGTAAACGACACCGAAAGCGATCAGACCCGCGAACAGAATATTGAATGTTGTCATAAGCAACATGCTTTCCGCCAGGGTTTCCCGGAAACTCTCCACCGCGGTTCTCTCAAGGGTAACGCCGGCAACAGCTGGCGCATTCTTGAGTTCACGGAACAAGCTCGCTTCATGCAACGGGTCGGTCTGAAGATAGATGAGGGAGACCATCGACGGGTCGCCCATGAACCGGTTAAGCGCCCCAATATCCATATAGGCGGATGTACCGATATATTCTTCCACGACAGCGGTAACCGGAATTTCGGCGACGGGCCGGCGCCCTTCCATGGCCTCGACGGTCAGTCTGTCCCCTCGCCCGACGCCCAACACCTCGGCCAGTTTCGCCGATAGAACCACGCCTTCGGGCGGCATCGAGACAGCATGCAAATCCCTGTCCAGAAGACGTCCAAGATCGCTGCCCGGCGCCATGCCAATCAACGCGGTAAGCCGGGAAAGATGATTGCTGCGGATACGCACCGCCACGGCACGCACCGGCTCTGCCCGCAAAACGCCAGTCATGCCCTCGAAATCCCGAACGATACCGACGGGCTTGGCCTCGGCCAGAGATACCGTCAGATCCTGACGATTGATACGATTGAACTGGACGTCGATGATCATCTCGATCGAATCGAGCATGAACATGGAACTCACGAGAATCGCCACGGACATCGCAATGCCGAGGGTCGTCAGCCCCGAACGCAGCGGCCGGCGCATGATATGTCGCAAGACCATCCGGGTCGCCTGACCGAACCGCAAGGTCAGCCCCAGCCGTTCCGGCAAGGTTCGTCGATATACCGGCGGTGACGCCGGCTGCATGGCGACTGCGGGCGGCAGTTGCGCGGCGCGGCGCACGGCACCCAGCGTACCCGCCAGCGCAACCGTGACGCTGACCAGCGCCGCCACCAGGAACGTCGCAAAATCTATTCGGTAATACAGGAAGGGAAAGCGAAAGAAATCCGTATAGATTTCAGTCAGGCCGCGCCCCAGCCAGGCGCCACCGGCAAATCCCAGCACTATGCCAATTCCGACAATGGCCAGCACAAACTTGGTATAGTGCCATCCAACGGCGAACCCTGAATAACCGAATGCCTTCAACAGGCC
>JAOUMF010000329.1 GCA_029881615.1 Alphaproteobacteria bacterium
GAAGGGCAGCAGGTCCTGGGGAACCGATTTCTGGCCAACCGTATAACGACCCAGCACATAAAGCAGGAAGGGTCGAGCCTGGGGGATGACGCCGCGCTTTTGCAGATCGGTGAAACGGGCAACATCCTCGGCCGCATAGAGGATATATTGCGGTGCGATCTTCTCGGTCTCCATCCAGGCCAGGAACTCGGCGAAGGCAGGCACCGAATCCTCGTCGGGGCAAAGTTCGCGCACCGCCATCGAGGCCGCCTCGGGCCGTACCGCGCGCACCGCGGCCATCTGCTCGGGCGGCGTATAGATGCCGACGGCCTCGGTCGTCATCTGGATGATCAGCCCGTCGCCCACCTCGCGCCGCACCGCCGCCGTGGCGGCCGCATAGGCGTCGGCATCCAGGCTGTGCTTCAGCTCCGTATCGCGTACATGCAGATGGATCATCGCCGCCCCGGCCTCGCGGCAGCGCGCGGCCTCGCGGGCAATCTCGTCCGGCGTAATGGGCAGGGCGGGATGGTCGGCCTGGGTCTTGCGCGCCCCGTTGGGCGCCACCGCCAGGATCAGCGGCGCGTCGATGTCGTTGGAGGTCATTCCTTCAATTCCCCGTGGAGTCTATGGCCGCGTCGATCGCCCCGGCCAGCCGATCGGCAATCTCGCCGATCTGGTCGGGCGTGACGATGAAGGGCGGGGCCAGCAGCACATGATCGCCCTGCAGCCCATCGATGGTGCCGCCCATGGGATAGCACATCAGCCCGCGCTCCATGGCCTCGGCCTTGATGCGCGCATGCAGCTTCAGCGCCGGATCGAAGGTCTGTTTCGTCCCCCGGTCGGCAACCAGTTCCACCCCGCGAAACAGCCCGCGCCCGCGAATATCGCCCACATGGCGGTGATTGCCCAACCGTTCGACAAGCGCCTTGTCCAAGGTTTCGCCCATCGCCCGCACATTGGCCAGCAAGTCGTTGTCGGCGATCTCGTCCTGCACCGCCAGCGCCGCCGCGCAGGCCGTGGCGTGTCCCATATAGGTGTGACCATGCTGGAAGAAGCCGGAGCCGTCGCGGATCGCGTCGAACACCCGGCCCGACACCATCATCGCGCCGATCGGCTGATAGCCCGCGCCCAGCCCCTTGGCGATGGTCTGGATATCGGGCGCGACGCCTTCCTGCTCGCAGGCATGAAGCGTGCCGGTCCGACCCATGCCGCACATCACCTCGTCGAGGATCAGCAGAACGCCGTACTTGTCGCAGATCTCGCGGATACGCCGGAAATAGCCCTCGGCCGCCGGCACCGCGCCCAGCGTTGCGCCCACCACCGGCTCGGCGACGAAGGCGATCACCGCGTCCTCGCCCAACTCCAGGATCTTCGCTTCCAGTTCATTGGCCGCGCGCAGGCCATAGTCGGCCTCGCTCTCGCCTGCCTCGGCCCAGCGGTAGGCGAAGCAGGGCGGGATGTGATGGGTTTCGATCAGCAGTGGCTCGAACTGCTGGCGCCGCCACAGATTGCCGCCGGCCGCCAGCGCGCCCAGGGTATTGCCGTGATAGCTTTGCAGCCGGGCGATGACGTGGCGCCGTTGCGGCTGGCCGGTCTCGACGAAATACTGCCGGGCCAGTTTCAGCGCGGCTTCCACCGCCTCGGACCCGCCGGAAACGAAATAGACCCGTTCGATCCCCGCTGGCGCGTCGGCCACCAGCCGGTCGGCCAGCGCCTCCATCGGCTCGTTGGTGAAAAAACCGGTATGGGCGAATGGGATGGCGTCGAGCTGCGCCTTGATGGCGTCGATCACCCGGGCGTTGGAATGGCCCAGGCAGGACACCGCCGCCCCGCCAGAGGCGTCGATATAGCGCTTGCCTGCGCCGTCCTCGATATAGATGCCGTCGCCCTTGACGGCGGCCGGATAGTGCCCGCGGGCGTTGCGGTGAAAAACATGATCCATGACCCGAATGCGGACGCCGCGCCGGACGCCCCCTCCCCCTGTCGAACAGGCCGCCATAATGGCGCGGGCGACGACGGAGGTCCAGCGCCGGATGATCGATCCCAGGGGGCACGCCGAATAACGCGAGGATCAATCCCATGCACAGACGTTTCCCGCGGGTTTCAGGGGTGAGCGAAATGCCGCCCGGCGCATGAATTGCCCCCGCATCGGGAATTTAATAAGCATGATTACTATCATATTGAGACTCGCGCTTTTTGCTATGAATGCTTATTAAATCTATTGCGCGTGGAATCCGGGGAGCAAGCCAGCGAACCCGTCCCGCCGGCGCAAGGAAAGCCGCCGGGCTTCCCCCGATCGTCGCGGGAGAAGCCCGACCGGCCATTGCCGCTTTACTTGCCGTGCTCGCAGGTGACGCTGGGCGAGAACGGGTTCAACTGATCGGCCGGATTGGCCATCTTGGTGAAATAGACATGCTGGTCGTGATGGGGTTCGAAACCATGCGCCTCGTCACCAGGCGTTCCGCTGTTGTCGGCCATGGTGTCCCAGACACGTCCAGCGAACATCGGCGGCGCGGAATTTCCGGCCGCGTGCCAGGCGTTCAGAAACACCAGATTCTCGACTCCAACCAGAACGAGCGACCCGTCCGCCTGCGGTTGGTAAAGCAAGATGGCCGGTTTCATGAAGTCGGTATGGGTGCTGCCCCCATCGACACGCCCGCCGCCCGCCGCCAGCTTCAGCATTGCCGGGTTGACGTAGTGAATTCCCATACCGCCCCATTCCGGCGGAAGCCCCTCATCGGCGGCCGAGACGCAGTTGCCCGGCGGGGCCGGAACATAGCCCTCGGCCAGGGCGACCTTCACATCGGTGAACCGCTGGTTCGCCATCCGCACCTTTTCGATTTCCGCGGCGACATCCGGCGCGCCAGCCAATGCCGGCGAGACCGGCATCGCCAGCCCCATGGCCACGCCGATAACGCAAACAACAACACCCAATCTGGAACTCATTCTCTCTCTCCCCTTGATTTCTGGATTCTTTCAACGGCGGGCCGGAAGCCTCTCCGCCAGGCTGGCAACGGGCCCGTTGGAAGCTTAACAGTACCTAAAGTTTTATCAATGGATGAAACGGGAGAAGGTGGAATGGTGTCCGCCGCGGGCCTGAAGCGCCAAGGGGCGCCACCTGAGAATTGCCATTGCGAGGCGCATGGCAACGAGGCAATTCATAGAGGCTGGAATATACCGTGGGTAGAATCTGGATTGCTTCGCCTGTGCCTCGCAATGACGACACTATCATCCGCCCGCCGCCACGGGGTGCGGATATTACATCCGCACCCCGCCCCCGCGGCCATTCCGCCGCGCGGGGGCGTGGCATAGTCTCTAGTTACTGCACCAGGATCTTCGGCATTGCCTTGGCGCCGGTGTTTTCCAGTTTGGCCCAGATCCGGTCGCCGATTTCGCGGAAGACCTTGGCGTTGGCGCTGTCGGGCTTGGAAACCACGATGGGCTGGCCGCCGTCGGAGGTTTCGCGGATTTCAATGTCGAGCGGGATTTCGCCCAGGAAGTCCACGCCCAGCCGGTCGGCTTCCTTGTGGGCGCCGCCATGGCTGAAGATTTCCGAGCGATGGCCACAGCTGGGGCAGGCGAAATAGCTCATATTTTCGATGATGCCCAGCACCGGCACCTCGACCTTGCGGAACATGTTCAGTCCCTTGCGCGCGTCCAGCAGGGCGATGTCCTGCGGGGTCGAGACGATCACCGCGCCGGCCAGCGGAACCTGCTGGGCCATGGTCAATTGCGCGTCGCCGGTGCCCGGCGGCATATCGACCACCAGCACGTCGAGTTCGCCCCAATTGACGTCGCGCAGCAACTGCTGAATGGCACTCATCACCATCGGGCCGCGCCAGATCATCGGCGTGTCGTCGGGAATCAGGAAGCCCATGGACATGCATTTGACGCCGTAATTTTCCATCGGCTCCAGGGTCTTGCCGTCCTTGGTGTTGGGCTGGCCCGACAGCCCCATCATGCGAGGCTGGGAGGGGCCATAG
>JAOUMF010000330.1 GCA_029881615.1 Alphaproteobacteria bacterium
GCAGCCTGAATGTGCGCGAGGAAGCCTCGGGCAAGGCGCCGGTCGCTTTCCAGTTGCCGCGCGGCACGCTGGTCGCGGTCATCGAGGATCTCTCCCAGCCGGTCAGGATCGACGGCAAGGAGGACAGTTGGTCCTTCGTCGCCACGGAAATCTGCATCGATCCCCAATGCACGCGGGTCAAGGCCGGCTGGGTGGCGGATTCGTGGCTCGGCATGCAGGAACGTTTCGAAAAACTGACGGAATGGCATGAGGCCGAAATCAGCGGCAATAATGGCCAGCTGGATTTTACATACAGAATCGCGGCCGACGCCTCGTTCGAATATGTCACCGCGCCCTGCGTGAACGAGGACGGCTCCCTATGCGTGGCACATGAGAGATACGAGGGATGCCGTAGCGAAGAGGAATTCCGCAAGGGCGAAGAATGTATCGGGCGCGGCGACCTCTACCAATACCGCACGCTGATCTGGGCGCGGGGATTCGGCTATCTGTTTATCGACGGCGCGGGCAAGCTCTGCTCGGTATTCTCGGGCCGCGACGGATCTCCCCAAATGTGCGAGAAGTAATCGGGCGGCGGCGAACCGGCCCTGACGCGGCCCCTGGAACAGGCAGAGGAAAACAGGACAAAATGAGGCGCTTCATCGTTATTCCCGTATTCTTCCTGGCGCTCGCGGCTTGCGGCAATGCATCGTTGCGCGAAAGCGCCGAACAGGCGCGGGCGGCCCGCGATGCCATCGCCATCGCGCCCGAACGCGGCGCCATCAACGGCCTGCATATAGGATCCAGCGAAGCCGAGAGCATTGCGGCTTTCGGCCGCCCGGCCTGGGTCGAAAAAGGTTTCAGCGAAGTCGAAGGCAAGCCGGACCGAACCCTGCATTATGACGGCATCGAGATTTATCTGATTGGCGATGAAATCTTCAACCTGACATGCCGGTCGCGACGCTGCGTGACCCATGACGGCATTAGGGTCGGCGATACGACCGGGAAGGTTTTGGCGGCATTCGGGAAAGGAGAACCGGAGCCGCGGGACGACGGCCCCGATTTCCTGCGATATCCAATCGATAATGCCGATATTGACCTCATCCACAAACTGCAAGACGGCAAGGTGGTCGAGTTGGAGCTCTGGTTCGATTACACGTAATTTCAGGGCTCGCTTCCCCATACCGGATGTCAGCGTTTGCTTCGGGCAGCTCCGCTTTTCAGCCGGGTTACGCGGTAATCCGCGCCAATTGCCGGTCATGCAGGCGGCTAAGCAGCAACAGCGAAATTATCGCGCCACATCCCGCCAGGAACATATCCCACTGGGTGTCCCACTGGTCGCCCTGCAGGGCCAGGAAGGCGTCGGCCGAGCCGCCCATGATCAACGCCACCCACCATTCGATCATTTCGAACACGGCGCTGAAGGCCAGGCAGAAACAGACCACCAGGAACGGCAGCCAGCGACTGCCGCGCAAAGGCGAGGTCCGCCACAGCAGCTCGCGCATCAGGATCGCCGGGATAAAGCCTTGCGCCAGATGCCCAAGCCGGTCGTAGTTATTGCGCGTCAGGTCGAACCAGTCGCGTACCCAGTCGCCCAGCGGCACTTGCGCATATGTATAGTGCCCGCCCAGCATCACGATGCAGGCATGGATGAACAGCAGGCGATAGAGCAGCGACGTGAATGGAAAGCGCGGCCGTAGCCACAGCAGCAGCGGGATGCCTACCACAACCGGCGCCACCTCCAGCCACCAGGTCGCCCGGTCGGTCGGCCCGATGCCGGAAACCACCAGCAGCACCGCTGCGATGCCGAAGAGGATATAGACCTCGCGGTTTTGTTGAACATCGCCCGTCATGGCGGCAGTTTGCCATGGGCTTGATCGATCGGAAAGAGGTTTACGCCCGCGCCTTCTCCAGGCTCTGGTAACGCCCGCCGTAGAACAGCAGGGGGTGGCCATTGGGGTCGGCGCGCATGCGTTCTACCGCGCCGACGAAGATCACATGGTCGCCGCCGTCATAGGTGTATTGCGTCTTGCATTCGAAGACCGCCAGCGCGCCGGTCAGAATCGGGCAGCCGAAATCCCAGATTTCGTAATCGATACCGTCCCACTTGTCGGCCAGCGGGGTGGCGAAGCGGTTGGAGAGTTCCTCCTGCCCCTCACGCAGTACATTGACCGCGAAATGGCCGCTGTCGAGGAAGTGGGGCATCGAATAGGCGCGCCGGTTCAGGCTGAACAGCACCAGTGGCGGGTCGAGCGATACCGAATTGAATGAGCTGGCGGTAACGCCCAGCTTCTCGTCATTGGCGCCAAGCCCGGTAACCACGGTAACCCCCGTGGCGAAACAGCCCAGCGCATTGCGCAGGTTTTGCGGATCCAGGTCCATCTTAATTCTCTATACCCACCGTTCTATTATTCATCAGCTTAACAAATAGAACGCTGTTCCGGCAACGCAAGTTGGTTGGCTTTCCCGGTGATAGCAATTCGCGTGTAAAGACCGTTGCCTTGCGGCATCCGGATGCTACCCTGCCACGCATGACATACGATCAAACATTCCTTTTAGTTCTTCTCCTCGGCGTGCTGGTGCTATTCGTGTGGGGGCGCTGGCGATACGATGTGGTCGCCTTTGGCGCGTTGATCGCGGCGACGCTGGCGGGCACGGTTCCGTTCGCCGAGATGTTTTCCGGCTTCGGCCACCCGGCCACCATCACCGTCGCGCTGGTGTTGATCGTCAGCCGGGGTCTGCAAAATTCCGGCGCCATCCAGTCGATCGGCAAGCTGATCCCCTCGGGCGGGTCGACCTCGGGCCAAGTGGGCGTTCTGGCCGCCATCGGCGGGGCGCTGTCGGCGGTGATGAACAATGTCGGGGCGCTGGCGCTGTTGATGCCCGCCGCGATGCAATCGGCCGCCAAGGCCGCGCGATCGCCGGCGCTGCTGCTGATGCCGCTGTCGTTCGGGTCGATCCTGGGCGGCATGGTAACCCTGATCGGCACGCCGCCCAACATCATCATCGCCACCTATCGCGGCGAGGCCACGGGCCAGTCATTCGGGATGTTCGATTTCACACCTGTCGGCGGCGCGGCGGCGGTGGCCGGCATCCTGTTCGTTGCGCTGGTCGGCTGGCGCCTGGTGCCCGAATCTCGGCGCGCCAAAATGTCGGCGCGCGAGCTGTTTGAAATCGAATCCTACCTGAGCGAGGCCGTGGTCGAGGCCAAAAGCCCGCTGGTCGGCAAGACGCTGAGCGAGGCCGACGATCTGGCCGAGGAGCATGACGCCATCCTGCTGGGCCTGATCCGCGGCGACCGCCGTATCGAGCATGGCCATCGCCGCGAAGTGCTGCGCGAAGGCGACGTTCTGGTGCTGGAGACCGGTCCGGATGCACTTTCGGCGGTGCATACGGCGCTGAAACTGCACCCCGCCGACCTGGCGAAAAAACGCCAGAAGGAAGCTGCCCTGCCCAAGTCCGAAAGCGGCGATATCGCGCTGACCGAGGCAGTGATATTGCCGAAATCCGAGATCATCGGCCGTACGCTGGAAATGCTGCGGCTGCGGCGCCGGCGCGGGGTCAATTTGCTGGCGGTTTCGCGCCAGGGCCAGTCATTCAAGGGCCGGCTGCGCGATTTCAAGTTCCGCGCCGGCGACGTGCTGCTGCTGGAAGGCGACCCGGAACGGCTGCCGTCGGTGATCGGTTCCATGGGCTGCCTGCCGCTGGCCGAGCGCGGCCTGCAAATCCAGCGCCAGCGCAAGGGGCTGCTGGCGATCGGAATCTTCGTGGCCGCCGTGGCCGTGGCGAGCGTCGGCTTTGTCAGCCTGCCCGCCGCATTTGCCACCGCCGTGGCGTTGATGGTGGTGGTCAATATCGTGCCGGTACGCGACATATATGAATCCATCGACTGGCCGGTGATCGTGCTGCTGGGCGCGATGATCCCGGTCGGCGGCGCGCTGGAGGCCAGCGGCGCCACCGCCATGG
>JAOUMF010000331.1 GCA_029881615.1 Alphaproteobacteria bacterium
GCCAGGCGCTCTACGCGCATGCCATGGAATTCGGCCGCACCCGCGCCCCGATCCTGACCTGCGAGGTCAACGAGGTGCCGCCCAACCCCGAATCCATGCAATTCCACAAGAAGCTGGGATTCAAGCAACTGGGAAAACAGAAGACCGAGGGCGGAAGCAAGAAGGTGGTGATGCTGGGGCTGGATTTGTAGAGCTTACAGGATTGCGCTACCACCGGTCATAGGACGTATACTACTCCCCATGATCGAAATCACCCCCTCCATATCCATCTCCGAAACCGAACTCGAGGAGAGTTTTATTCGCTCTCCCGGGCCCGGTGGGCAGAATGTCAACAAGGTGGAGACGGCGGTTCAGTTACGGTTTGACGCGGCGAACAGCCCGAACCTGCCGGCTGAGGTATTCGCGCGGCTGCGCGGGCTGGCTGGGCAGCGCATGACGGCGGCGGGCGTTATCGTTATCACGGCGCGGCGCTTTCGCAGCCAGGAACGGAACCGCGCCGATGCCCGCGATCGGCTGGTCGACCTGATCCGCGAGGCGACGGTCGTTCAGAAAAAGCGCAAGCCTACGAAACCCTCGCTGGGCGCCAAGCGCCGGCGGATGGACTCGAAAACGAAACGCGGCGCGGTGAAACAGACCCGCGGGAAGGTCTTGCCGGGGGATTGAGGAAGGGCTATCCGACGCCTAACCCAATAGCGCCGCCACTTTGGCCTTGCCCTTGTTCTCCGCGATCTGGCGCGGGGTGCTGCCGTCGCCGTCGGTTGCCGCCGGGTCGGCGCCGGCGTCCAGCAACAGCCGGGTGATTTCCGCATGGCCGCGCGCGGCGGCCCAGTGCAGGGCGGCGCCGCCGTTGGCGTCCCGGCTGTTGGGGTCGGAGCCCTTTTTCAGGAAAGCATGAACCACCGCCGGGTGACCCTTGCGGATGGCCTCGATCAGGTCGCGCGCCGGGTCGGACCGGCCGGCGTTCCAGCCCGCCACGCCCGTATGCAGCAAGTCGCCGCCAACCACCTCTTCGGCGACCGGGTAATAGGCCTGGGCGGCGGTATCCACCATCACGGCCCCATCGCCATATTCCAGCGCAACGGCCCTGGCGGCGGCGGGCCGGTCAAAGCCGGTAATCATGCGCCCGTCGGGTGAGCGAACATAGTAGCGGTGCGTTTCGTCGGTCATGGGGTAGAGATGGTCCGATGCCGGTGTGTCGCAAGTGAGGGCGCGGCATGTAGCCATCAGCCATCAGCCATCAGCCATCAGCCATCAGCTTTAGTTTCTTTGCTGACGGCTGACGGCTGACAGCCACCTGTATTTCTCCCTACTTCAGCGTGTCGTAATACGCCTGCAGGACTTCCAGCACTTCCGGGCGGCTGAATTTGGTCGAGACCGCTTCGTGGTTGGCGAACATTTCGCGCAGCTTGGTGCCGGAGATGTTCATCCGCGCCGACTCGTCATGGGGGCAGGTTTTCGAGGTCGCCATGCCGTCGCACTTGTCGCAATAGAAGGTGATGTCGATCTTCAGCGGCTTGGTGACCAGCGCGCCCTCCCACAGCGTGTCGAAAATATGCTGCGCGTCGAACGGGCCGTAATAGTCGCCGACGCCGGCATGGTCGCGGCCGATCACCAGGTCGGAGCAGCCGAAATTCTGCCGGAACAGCGCATGCAGCAGGGCCTCGCGCGGGCCGGCATAGCGCATCTCGATGGGATAGCCGGACTGGATCGCCGTGCCCGGCACGAAATAGTTCTCGACCAGCGCGTCGATGGCGTCGACCCGCACCTCGGCCGGGATGTCGCCGGGTTTCAGCTTGCCCAGCACCTGATGAATCAGCACGCCGTCGCAAATCTCGACGCCGATCTTGGCCAGATATTCATGGCTGCGATGCATCGGGTTGCGGGTCTGGAAGGCGGCGACGCGCGACCAGCCTTTTTCCGCGAACATGGCGCGGGTTTCGGCCGGACGCATGTAAAGGCCCTTGTACTGTTTCGGGTAGACGCCTTCCGACAACGCCGTCACCCGGCCGCCGAGATTCACCGCGCCCTGTTCCAGCACCTTCTGGACGCCGGGATGCTTGGGGTCGGTGGTGCGGTAGACATGTTCGCATTCCAGGTCGCGGTCGATGACGTATTTCTCGGTGACCTCGAGGATGCCCATGATCTCGCCCGATTCACCGTCCACCAGCGCCACTTCTTCCTCGATGCCGATGGAATCGGCCAGCGCCTGTTCCGCCGACAGGGTGATCGGGATCGGCCAGAACAGCCCGTCGACCATCTTCATGTCGGTGCAGACGCCACGCCAGTCGGCCTCGCCCATGAAACCGTCCAGCGGCGTATAGGCGCCCATCGCCATCATCACCAGGTCGGAGGTCTCGCGGCTGGACATGGGAACCTGTTTCAGAGTTGCTGCCCGTTTCAGCTCGGCGGTTCGTTCCGCTTCGGGGGCCAGCAGCGGCTTCAGCGTTCCGCCGCCATGGGGCGATACCAGTTTCGACATGGCGCTTTCTCCCTTCAAGTGTTCGGGCCCTTGCCGAGGCGGTGCGACAATAAGCACACCCTCCGACAATACCCATAATTAAAATACGGGTTCTAATTTACACACAAGAATGTTCTAATATACGAATGTGATCATGGCTACTTTTTCCGTCACGATGGAGTTTTTGTAACAGAGTGACCTCCGAAACGAATTCCCAGTTAACCGGACAGGTGATTCAACATGGCGAAACAAGGGCCAAAGAGCCAGACAATCCTGGTGGTCGGTGGTGGCATCGCCGGTGTTACCGCGGCGATCGAGGCGGCGGAGACCGGCTACGACGTAATCCTGCTGGAGCGCGGACCCGCGCTGGGCGGGCGCGTCGCCCAGTTGAACCGCTATTTCCCTAAGCTGTGCCATCCGACCTGCGGGCTGGAGATCAACTTTCAGCGCATACGCAAACTGAAAAACCTGCGGGTGGTCACCATGGCCAGCGTGGCGGGGGTCAAGGGCGAAAAAGGCGATTACACGGTTTCGGTCAGCGTTTCGCCCCGCTACGTGAACGCCAATTGCACCGCCTGCGGCGCCTGCGCGGCGGCCACCGCCATGGAGATCGACAGCCCCTTCAACCATGGACTTTCGAAGACCAGGGCCGCCTATCTGCCCCATGAGCATGCCTTCCCGATGCGATATGTTGTTGCGCCATCGGCCATCGGCACGCCCGAAGCCGACAAGATCAAGGCCGCCTGCAAGTATGATGCGGTCGATCTCGACGACAAGGGCGACAGCTTCGATGTCAATTGCGGCGCCGTTATCTGGGCCACGGGCTGGGAGCCGTACGACGCGCGAAAGCTGGAATCCTACAATTACAATCTTTCCGCCGACATCATTTCGAACGTACAGATGGAGCGCCTGGCCAACCACGACGGACCAACCGCCGGTAAAATCGTTCGGCCGTCCAATGGCGAACCGGTGAAGAAGGTGGCGATGATCCAGTGCGCGGGGTCGCGCGACATCAACCATCTGCCCTACTGTTCGCGGATTTGCTGTCTGGGTTCGCTGAAGCACGCCGCGTACGTACGCGAGCAGTACGCGGATGCCGAGGTTGATATCTACTACATAGATCTGCGCGCTCACGACAAGCTAGAGGCATTCTATCAGCGCGTCGCGGCCGATCCCCAGGTCAATTTCGTGAAGTCCAAGCCGGCCTCGATACGGATCGACGAGGAAGGGCGCCCGGTGCTTTGCGGTGAAAACACCATTACCCGCGAGTTGTACGAGGCACCGTACGATCTGGTCGTGCTGGCCACCGGCATGAAGCCTTCGGCGTCCGAGGGCTATGTGCCGGATATCGCGATGGAGCAGGACGAATACGGCTTCCTGGTACCCGCGATCGAGGGCGATGGCGGCATCATCCCGGCGGGCGTGGCCGCCGGTCCGTTGGACGTGTCCATGTCGGTACAATCGGCGACGGCGGCGGCCTT
>JAOUMF010000332.1 GCA_029881615.1 Alphaproteobacteria bacterium
ATGGGCAACGCCCGCGATACGGAACAGACCCGGGCCGTAGCCCGTTATGATCTGGCCGCCTTCGGGGATGCCGGGCGTAATATCCATGACTTATACCGCGCGGTTCACCCGGCGGCCTCCAGGCTCTCGGCCGGATTCTCGTCGCCGGTGCCGCGATCGATATCCAGGTAAAGCAGAACCGGCACGGCCAGCGCTATCGAGGAATAGGTACCAATCACAATGCCCCAGATCAGCGCGATGCTGAAACCGCTGATGACCTCGCCGCCGAAAACGAACAGGGCGCCAAGGGCCAGCAGGGTCGTGAGGCTGGTAATCGTGGTGCGCGACAGGGTTTCGTTGATCGACAGGTTGAATAGTTCGGTCAACGGCATTTTCTTGTATTTGCGAAGGTTTTCACGAACCCGGTCGAACACGACCACGGTGTCGTTGATCGAATAGCCGGCGATGGTCAACACCGCCGCCACCGTCGCCAGGTTGAATTCCAGTTGGAACAGGGCGAACAGGCCGATCGTCGTCAACACGTCATGGATCAGCGCGATGATCGCCGCGACGCCGAACTGCCATTCGAAACGGAACCCGATATAGACCAGGATCGCCAGGATCGCCGAGCCAATCGCATACATGGCGGATTCCTGGAGTTCCGCGCCGACCGTGGGGCCGACGGTTTCCGCCCGGCGGTATTCGGAAATCTGCGCGCCCAGCGCGTCGCGAATGACGGTAATGGCCGCTTGCTGAGCCTTGTCGCCGCCTTCCTGGCGCTGCACGCGGATCAGAACCACATCGGGACTACCGAACTCCTGCAGGCTGACTTCGCCCAGCCCCAGCGCACCCAGGTCCGAGCGCAGCTTCCCGATATCCGCCTTGGCGTCGGCCGTCTTGACCTCAAGTAGTATGCCGCCAAGGAAATCGATACCCAGATTAAGGCCATTGGTGAAGGAAATGCCAAGCGACCCCATGACCAGAGCCGCCGAAAAGGCGAACACAATAAAACGCCGGCCGATGAAGTTGATGGCTGTATCCGCCGGAACGATGCGTAGTTTTTTCATGTCTTTATCCTGTCCCCCGGTCAGATCGGCAGTTCGGCCGGGCGGCGTTTGCGCACCCAGATCACGACCAACAGACGGGTTACCATGATCGCGGTAAACATGGAGGTGACGATACCAATCATCAGTGTCACCGAGAATCCCTTGACCGGGCCGGCGCCGAAGATAAACAGCAACAACGCCGCGATGAAGGTGGTCAGATTGGCGTCAATGATCGTGGTGATCGCGCGCTTGTAGCCCGCGTCTATGGCATTGACCGGCGTGCGCCCTGCCCTGGCTTCCTCGCGTATACGCTCGAAGATCAGTACGTTGGCGTCCACCGCCATGCCGATGGTGAGCACGATTCCGGCGATCCCAGGCAGGGTCAATGTTGCCTGAAACAACGACAACGCCCCCAGTATCAAGGCGATATTAAAGGCAAGGGCGACATCCGCCAAACTACCAAACAGTCCGTAAGCCAGCACCATGAAGATCAGCACTAGAATCAGTCCGAGAATGCTGGCTTCCATGCCACGTTCGATCGAATCCTGGCCCAGTCCGGCTCCGACCGTGCGTTCCTCGATAACCTCCAGCGGCGCCGGCAAGGCGCCCGCGCGCAGCAGAACCGAAAGGTCGCGCGTTTCCTCGGACGTAAAGTTGCCGGTAATCTGCCCGCTGCCGCCAAGAATGGCCGTCCGGATCACCGGGGCGCTGATGATTTTTCCATCGAGGACAATCGCGAAAACCCTGTCGACGTTTTCTTGCGTGGCTTTGCCGAATTTCTGGGCGCCCACCGCATCGAACCGGAAACTGACCGCCGGCATGTTGTTCTGGTCGAATGTCGACTGGGCGTCGATCAGATTCTCGCCGCTGACAATGACTCTCTTTTCGATCAGATATTTGTTCCGCGGATTGTCGGCCGAAGGGACGATAATATGTCCAGGCGGAACGCCCCTGGTCTGCGCCTCTTCCAGGGTCATGGTTTTGCTCTGGAAATGGAACGTCATCTTCGCGGTTTGACCGATTTTTTTCTTGATATCTTCCGGATCGTCGACGCCGGGAAGCTGGATCAGGATGCGGTCCAGCCCCTGGCGCTGGATCAGCGGTTCCTTGGTACCGCTTTCGTCGATACGACGGCGCACGATCTCAATGGACTGGCCTAGCGTCCGGTTCTTGATCGCGGCAACTTCCTGTTCGGTATAGGTCAGCGAGAAACTGCCGCCCTCGCCGGTTGCCACTACCATATCGGGGGCCGCGCCACGCACCTGCTGTGCCACCTCGTCGGTTCGCGCGGGATCGAGTATCCTGAACAGGATTGCGCCGCCCGAGACATGGGGAGCGGGTTTGTAGCCGATCTTGGCGTCGCGTAGTACGCGGCGTATGGCGTCTACATTGCTTTCCAGCCGCTCATTGATAACGTCCTCGCCCTGAACCTCGACCAGCAGATAGGAACCGCCGCGCAGATCAAGCCCGAGGCTGACTTGCTTGCCTGGTCCCCAGTCCGGCATCACGGCCTGGATTGATTCAACCGTGTCCTTGGCGACAAAATTGGGCGCTGCATAGAGTACGCCCATCGCGCAGACGATGATAATCATCGCCTTCTTCCAAGTGGGAAATATCAGCATTCCGTGATGCTCCGGCCAGGCCTATTTCTTGGTGTCGTCGTTGGCCGCGCCGCTGACGGGTTCGTTTTTGCTGCGTACATCCATCAGGGTGCTACGCACGGCACGCACACGCACGCCTTCGGCCAGTTCGACCACGACTTCGTCGTTTTCGTCATCGACCCGCACGACCGTGCCGATCAGGCCGCCGCCGGTTGTTACGCGGTCGCCGCGACGCGTTGCCGCGACCTGCTCGCGATGAGCCTTCATCTTCTGCTGCTGCGGTCGGATGAGCAGGAACCACATGATCGCGAATATGGCGACCAACGGTACGATCGACATAAAGAAATCACCGCCTCCCGGCTGTGCGCCCGCGGACTGTGCCCATGCAGTGGAAATAAGCATTTGAAACCCCCTTCTGATCTGTCATCCGTCGCCACCCCTTATCCTCCAGGCTGACGAAGGCCGGACTATAACGGCCTTGGCCGCTAATGCAAACGAGACTCTACATGGCCGTTCATTTGTTGGACGGCGCGGCGCCATGTGCTATCTGTCCGCGTCGCCTTCGGCCGAGTCATTGGGCGACATATAGGGATTGATCGATTGCACGGAAACCCCCAATGACGCTGAATAACGAGCTTTTACAAAGAATTGCCGAAGCAATGGAGCGACTGGCGCCCGCGACGCCAGCGCAGATGGACCTTGATGGCGCCGACGCTTTCGTCTGGCGGGCGGATATCGAACGGCTGGAACCCGTGGCACGGGTGAACCGGGTCGATATCGGCCTGTTGAAAGGCATCGACCACCAGGCCGACCAGTTGCTGGAGAATACCCGGCGATTCGCCAATGGTTTTCCCGCGAACAACGCCCTTCTTTGGGGCGCTCGCGGATCCGGCAAGAGCTCACTGGTCAAGGCGGCGCACGCCCAGGTTAATACCGAGACGCCCGGCAGTCTGTTGCTGGTGGAAATTCACCGCGAAGATGTCGATTCGCTGCCCAGGCTGCTGACCTTTCTGCGCGGTTCGGGACGGCGTACGATCCTGTTTTGCGATGACCTGTCTTTCGACGATACCGCCGACACCAGCTACAAATCGCTGAAGGCCGTGCTGGAAGGCGGCATCGAGGGCCGTCCGACCAATGTGATTTTCTATGCGACCTCGAACCGCCGCCACCTGATGGCGCGTGACATGATCGATAACGAGCGATCGACCGCGATCAACCCGTCGGAAGCGGTGGAGGAAAAGGTATCCCTGTCCGACCGGTTCGGGCTGTGGCTGGGTTTCCATAATTGTGATCAGGAAACCTATTTCGCG
>JAOUMF010000333.1 GCA_029881615.1 Alphaproteobacteria bacterium
GCGGTTCAGTGTGGCCAGGAACATCATGCTGCCAGGCTTTACCAGCGCGGCCGAGGCCGCCAGGAACAGCTCCACGTCGGCCACATGCTCCACCACCTCCATGTTCAGCACCACGTCGAAAGCCTCGCCGCGCGCCGCCATCGCCTCGACGGTATCGCAGCGGTAGTCGATAGCAAGGCCCACGTCCGAGGCGTGAGTGGATGCGATGCGGATGTTCTTTTCCCCGGCATCGATGCCGGTGACGTCGGCGCCCAGGCGGGTCATCGGCTCCGACAGCAGGCCGCCGCCGCAGCCGACATCGGCCAGTTTCAGCCCCTCGAGCGGCCTGTTGCCCATCGGGTCGCGGCCGAAATGCTGGCAGATACGGTCGCGCAGGAATTCCAGCCGCACGGGATTGAATTTGTGCAGCGGCGCGAACTTGCCATGCGGGTCCCACCATTCCTCGGCCATGGCGGCGAATTTGGCGGTTTCTGCCTCGTCGACGGTACTGTCCATGGGTCGTTCGGCGGTTCGGGTCATATGTAGCATCCTGTCACGAATTATTCATGCGCGTGGGGCCCTCGCGGCTTGCACGCGCGGCCCTGATTGAGTATGGATACGCCCGCCTTCCGAAGCAACCGTCGTGACCGTGCAATCCGCGGCGGCGGTGCATTTGCCGGAGGGCTGTTGTTTTGTAGACGGGCGCTTCCTGGCCATGGCTTGTATTGTACAGAAATTCGGCGGCACATCGGTGGCTGACCTCGACCGCATCCACAACGTGGCGCGGCGGGTGAAGGCGGAGGTCGACCGGGGCAACGATGTCGCGGTCGTCGTTTCGGCAATGGCCGGCGCGACCAACCAGCTGGTCGATTATGTCAGCCAAGCCTCGGCCCTGCACGATACCCGCGAATACGATGCTGTCGTATCGTCGGGCGAGCAGGTTACCGCCGGGCTGCTGGCGCTGTGCCTGCAGGAAATCGGCGTGCCGGCGCGCTCCTGGATGGGCTGGCAAATTCCCATCCATACCGACGATGTTCACGGAAAGGCCCGCATCACCGATGTCGAGCCGGACCGGATCAAGGAGAAATTCGGCGAGGGGCAGGTCGCGGTGGTCGCCGGTTTCCAGGGCATTTCGCCCAATGGCCGCATAACCACGCTGGGACGCGGGGGCTCGGACACCTCGGCGGTGGCGCTGGCCGCGGCCCTGGGCGCGGAACGTTGCGATATATTCACCGACGTGGACGGTGTTTACACCACCGACCCGCGGATCGTGCCGAAGGCGCGCAAACTGGAAAAGATCACTTACGAGGAAATGCTGGAGATGGCGTCGCTGGGCGCCAAGGTGCTGCAGACGCGCTCGGTCGAACTGGCCATGAACAAGGGCGTCCGGGTGCAGGTGCTGTCCAGCTTCGAGGATACGCCGGGAACACTGGTTGTCGATGAGGATGAGATCGTGGAAAAACAGGTAGTCAGCGGAATCGCCTACAGCCGTGACGAGGCGAAAATCACCCTCGTTCAGGTGGAGGACAGGCCGGGCGTGGCGGCGGGAATCTTTGGCCCGCTGGCCGATGCCAACATCAATGTGGACATGATCGTCCAGAACGTGTCGCCGGGTGGCGGCGCCACCGACCTGACCTTCACGGTAACCCGCGCCGACCTGAGCCGCGCGGTCAAGCTGCTGGAGGGTCGACGGGATGAAATCAGCTACAAGGATTTGATCCACGACGATGGCGTGGTGAAGGTGTCGGTGATTGGCGTCGGCATGCGAAGCCATGCGGGCGTGGCGAAATCGATGTTCACGACGCTTGCCGATAAAGGCATCAATATCCAGGTCATATCGACTTCGGAAATCAAGATCAGCGTGCTGATCGATGAGGAATATACCGAGCTGGCCCTCAGGGCCTTGCACACGGCCTACGGGCTGGACGCCGACTGAATAATCCCTGGCTTCAGCCGGTGCCGGAAAATCCGGCAGAGCCATGGATTACCGACGTCGAATAACGCCGCGCATGGCGCGGTTCAAGGACGGGTATGGCTGACACGACAAATTGGGTCGGATCCAGATTGCTGCTCCGCCGCCTTCGCGATGCGATGGCGGGTGGCGGCGATGCGCAGTCGCGCCTGGATCAGGTGGTCACCATCATCGCCCGTGACATGGTGGCCGAGGTTTGTTCGATCTACTTGCTGCGGCCGGGCGATATCCTTGAGCTGTTTGCCACCGAGGGCCTGCTGAAAACCGCCGTGCACCGGACCCGTTTGCGGATCGGCGAGGGGTTGGTCGGCAACGTTGCGGCGCATGCCCGTTCGCTGTCGCTGGATGAGGCCCAGGATCATCCGCAATTTGCCTACCGCCCGGAAACCGGCGAGGAAATATATCATTCCTTTCTCGGCGTGCCGATCTTGCGTGGAGGGCGCGTGCGGGGCGTTCTGACCGTACAGAACCAGAGTCGGCGCAATTACACCGAAGAAGAAATCGAAACGCTGGAAACGGTCGCGATGGTGCTGGCCGAACTGATCGCCGGCAGCGAACTGGCCTCGCCCAACGAATTCACCGCCGCCGATGGCATCGCGCTCAAGCCGCTTCGGCTGGAAGGGGCGCGGCTGAATGGCGGGCTGGCGATGGGCAAGGCGGTGATTCACGAACGCCGCATGAAAATCAATCAGGTCGTCTCCGAGGATCCCGCGGCAGAGCTTGCCCGGTTTGACGACGCCGTCCAGCGCATGCATCGCGCGCTTGACGAAATGATGGAAGAAGTCGGGGCGCAGCGCGCCGGCGAGGAACATATGGAGGTGCTGGAGGCCTACCGCATGTTCGCCGAGGATCGCGGCTGGCTGACCCGTATTCGCGAGGGCATTCGCTCGGGTCTCACCGCCGATGCATCCGTCGCAAAGGCGTTGAGCGATACCCGCGCACGCATGGCGCAGATCACCGACCCCTATCTGCGGGAACGCATTCTCGATATTGAGGATCTTGCATATCGCCTGCTGCAGCATCTGCATGACGGCGAAGATGGCGGAGAGCGCCGTAGCCTGCGCAAGGGCCGTGATACGATATTGGTCGCCCGGTCGCTGGGGCCGGCCGAACTGTTGGATTACGGGCGCGGTTCGGTTCAGGCGGTCGTGCTGGAAGAGGGGTCGGCCACCGCGCATGTGTCGATCGTGGCGCGCGCGCTGGGCATACCCGTGGTCGGCCAGGTTGCGGGCCTTCTGGACAAGGTGGAACCTGATGACGCCATCCTGGTCGATGGCGACAACGCGGTGGTGGTGGTCCGTCCCGGCGAGGATGTGCGCCAGACCTTTACCGAGGGCATGGCCCAGAATGCCGAACGCCAGGCGGCCTACGTCGCGGCCCGTGAAAAGCCGTCGGTTACTCTCGATGGTGTGGCGGTGTCGCTTAACCTCAATGCCGGGCTGTTGCTGGATTTGCCGAACTTGCGCGAAACCAACGCAGCGGGCATTGGACTGTACCGTACCGAGATACTGTTCATGGTGCGTGGCGGACTTCCAGGCGTGGACGAGCAAACCCGCGCCTACCGCCGCGTGATGGATCAGGCCGATGGCCGGCGCGTGGTGTTTCGTACACTGGATGCCGGCGGCGACAAGCTGTTGCCCTATATGCCGGTGACGCATGAGGAAAACCCGGCGATGGGGTGGCGTGCGATTCGCATGACCCTGGACCGGCCTTTCATGCTACGCCAGCAATTGCGCGCACTGATACGTGCCGTGGCGGGCCGGCGGCTCGACGTCATGTTTCCAATGGTTGCCGAGGTTTCGGAATTCGATGCCGCCCGTGCCATCCTGGAAATGGAACTTGCGCGCGCGCGTGACCGCGGCGAACCCTTGCCAGAGGAAATAGCGGTTGGCTGCATGCTGGAAGTTCCGTCGCTGCTGTTCCAGTTGCCCCTGCTGATGGATCGGGTGGATTTTCTGGCGGTCGGTTCCAATGATCTGATGC